>CANKWG010000029.1 GCA_947487325.1 Oxalobacteraceae bacterium
CTGATAGCGGCAAAGGCATAGTGTAGCTACCTGTGAGCGCACCTAACACGCCCGCCTGTGAAAAACGCATCGCATCAACACGCATCGCCAATTGCTTTTTATCACGCAGTGACCAACTGCCTTCGAGTGAAAGATCATCCAAACTCATTGGTGGCAAAGTCAACCCATTGGCGGCCTGAAGTTTCACTCGCTCACCACGTAGCTTCAGGCGCCCGCCATCCTGGTTTGCATCGACTTCACCGGATATGCCATCAAAAGCTGGCAAAGATTCACGCCCGCCTGCCTGATGAATTCCTATAGCATCAAATTTTCCTGTGATTCGATAAGGACCCGCACCGGGCACACTACCATCCCAAGATGCAGAGAAATCGCGTAGTTGTCCCCGTGGCGAAAAGTCAGACAACACGCTCCTAAAGTCATCGGTTAAAGGCAGATGACCTGCAAACCGAGCAAGCGCAGCCAGATCCATTTCGGTGATTTTCAAGTCATGGCGGTCGGCTTTGCCGCCATTACCCGCAATATAGAAGTGACTGACAGTCGTTTTGGGCAGAACTGCCCCTTGCTCGGTCCGCAAGGAAAAATTCGTCAGCGTCAGTTGGTGGCCACTTGCACCATAAGACAATATTTTCTGCTTCAGACCCGACACCACCTCACCGGCCGAAATACGCCCACTGACATCGACGAGCTTGAGCGGCTCAAGTGACTGATCGAGTCGTACCGACAAATTGGCCAACGATAGATCGGCGGTCACATTCGCCACGCTGCCGCGATTGAAATTTACCCAGGCGCGCACCGAGCCGTCACCCCCTTTCAGCTCATAGGGCATATCAATGTAGGGCTTCCATGCTTCAAGATGCGTTTTTTTCCAATGAATATAAAACTCGCCTATCCATTCCGCATAATCTGCGCGCGTTTTCGAAAATGGCGGATGAGTGAATTCAATACGCAGATCAATGGGCGCTGCCAGATGTTCGGGAGGCGTTGCCTTGAGTGCAGCACGATGGGTACGCCAGCGATTCTGCAAGACAAAACTGATGTCGGTCAGCGTGAGATCGGGTGCTGAGCGCATCTGATCGCGCCAGCGTACTTCCCCCTGCCTAACCACGATTTCATGCTGTGCCAACAGCCAATCGAGTCCACGACCTTGATCGGGCTTGTTGGTATCAATCCGTAAACCACCGACAAAAAAATGCCCTTCGCTGTCGCGTTCGATCTCCAGATTCGGACGCGACAATTCCAGCGCCTGCAGACGTAATTCACCTAGAACTGACCACCATGAAATGGTCGCATTCACCTCGGGTAGCACCAGCGCACTCTCACCATCGTCGTTATGAATGACAACGTTTTCCAGCTTCAAGCGTGGATCGAGCCCGTGCCAGCTGGCCTGTATCGCGGCAATACGTACATTGCGATTGACGAAATGGCTAGCGAGTTGCTCTACTTCAGATTTGTAGCTGTCGATGTTTGGCAAGACGACATAGCGCAGGGACAGGAAGGCCGCACAGAAGGCAAAATAGATGACGATCAGCGTAACCAACACCCAGCTGAGCGCATGGTGCGTTACACGATTGACTTTGTCGTAACCGGAACGAAACGAACGCCACCCAAGCAGTAGTGCTTGTCTGATACGGTTTGTGTTGTCTGCTTGGCTCGACATCAAATGGAATTGTTGTAATGGATACCGCGCCCAAAGACGTTAGAACTTTGGTCGAAAATCAGCTGGTTAGCGGTGAGTGCAGCGGAAAATTGCCCGTCCACCCATGAAACAATCTGCATCCCAGCCTAGACCAAGATGACGATTCAGACAGTTTAGCTCTTGATGTGCTTCTATCGCGAAACCGCAGATTCGCCCGCTTGGAGACCCGGCAGAGCGATCTTTCACGGATAAGCATCAGGGCATGACCGGGATTGTTATCATAGCTGCAAATTCCGCTTTTCCCGCCACCTCGATACATCGCTTATCAAAATTATGAGCATAAACCCGCCGCTCACCAGCCCGAACCTCTCCCGGTTCGTCAAACGCTGGCTGGATGCGGATCCTGCGCGCGAAGCTGAATTGGAGCGACTGGCTGGATTATCGCTTGCCTCGGTTGACTTTGCCCAGTTGCTTGAGGCGCAATTGGCGCTTGTGCCGTCACTGCCGGCAGCCATGCGTCGCCTGCGAAACCTGCTGGTTGCGGCCATCGCCGAGCGTGATCTGGCTGGCCGGGGTGATCTGGATGAGGTCCTGAGCGCCATATCGGCGTTTGCGGACTTCGTGATCAACCGCCATCTGGCCGACTTGTATCTCAGCCAGTGCGAGCTGCACGGCACTCCCATGGGCGAGGAATCGGGCGCTGCTCAGCACATGATCGTGGTGGGCATGGGCAAGCTGGGTGGACGCGAACTGAATGTCTCTTCGGATATTGATCTGATTTTTTTGTATCCGGAAGATGGCGAGACCGTGGTCACCGCTGAGGGTCAGCGCGCGCTGTCCAACCATGAATTCTTTGTACGCCTTGGCAAAAAACTGATCGCTGATATTGCCGAGATCACTGCTGACGGTTTCAGTTTTCGGGTAGATATGGCGCTGCGGCCCAATGGCGCATCAGGTCCACTGGCGGCCAGCTTTGGGATGCTTGAAGAGTATCTGATGGTGCAGGGACGCGAATGGGAACGCTATGCTTGGGTCAAAGCGCGTGCTCTCACTGGGCGCGCCGAGGATATTGCAGCGCTGGAAGCGATTGTGCGACCTTTCGTTTACCGTCGCTATCTGGACTTTGGGTCGATTCACGCACTGCGTGATATGCATTCGCAGATACGGGCTGAAGTCGTACGACAGGAAACTCGCCATCCGGAACGTAACATCAATGTCAAGCTGGGCCGTGGTGGCATACGCGAAATTGAATTCCTTGCGCAGGTGTTTCAACTGATCCGTGGCGGACGCGATCCGGGTCTTCGCGATCGCTCTACCCGAGCGACTTTGCACATCCTCACCGAAAAGAAACTGTTGCCGGCGCAAGTGACCGCTCAGTTACTGGAGGCCTATACCTTTCTCCGCAATCTGGAGCACCGTGTGCAGTACCTCGACGATGCACAAACGCATGTGTTGCCAGCAGCCGAGGAAGATCGTCTGGTGCTGGCCCGGGCCATGGGATATGACGATACGCAAGCCTTGTTGAATGCACTGCGCGCGCATGCCGATTGGGTGGCGGCACGCTTCGATGAAATTTTCGACAATAAATCATCCCCTAACCTAGGCGCTGGCAGCGAGGTATTGGGTTTGTCATTCGACGAGTCGACGGAAGACATGCTCTCCGCTCACTTGAACCAACTAGGTTTTGATGACGCACAAGCATCCGCGCAGCGCTTACTTTCCAGCTGGCACAGCAGCCGTATCCAGTCGCTGCCGCCCCAACGCAAGGTACAACTGCAAGCGCTGCTGCGCGCATCGCTACCCATGATCAGTCAACAAGCCGATTCAGCGTCGAGTGCGGCGACGCTGAACCGCTTGCTGGATTTCTTCGATACCATCGCGCGCCGCTCGGCGTATCTGGCTTTGCTGACTGAATATCCGCATACCTTGGCGCGGGTGATTCGCATGATGGCCTCTAGCGACTGGGCCGCGAAGTATCTGACCCGTCATCCGGTCTTGATGGATGAGTTACTTGATGACGCTATCTTGCACACTGAACCTGACTGGCAGGCGTTTGCGCAAGAATGTGGCAGGCAACTCCAGGCTTTCAACGACGACACTGAACGTCAGATGGATGTGCTGCGCGAGCAACATCATGCGCAGCTGTTTCGCTTGCTCGCGCAGGATCTCGATGGTGTACTTAGCGTAGAGCGTCTTGCGGATCATTTGTCTGCGCTGGCCGATGTACTCATCTCGGTGACGCTGGATGCGGTCTGGCAAACACTCGCTAGCAAACATCGCGACCAACCACGATTTGCCGTCATCGCCTATGGCAAGCTGGGCGGCAAAGAATTGGGATATGCCTCGGATCTGGATGTCATTTTTCTATATGACGACGAGGATACAGAGGCACCCGCCATCTACGCAAAACTTGCGCAACGTTTCATTACCTGGATGACTAGTCACACGCCAGCCGGCATTTTGTTTGATATCGATATCGCGCTCAGACCAGATGGCGCTAGTGGTCTGCTCGTATCCTCGATATCGGCATTCGAAAAGTACCAGCATCAGTCTGCCTGGCTCTGGGAGCACCAAGCGCTCACCAGAACACGCTTCTGCGCGGGAGACCAGAACGTCGGCACACAATTCGAAACCCTACGTACTCAGGTACTGCGTCAGACTCGAGATCCGGTTCAGTTGCGCACTGAGATTCTGGCCATGCGCCAACGTATGCACGACGCGCATCCCAATCGCTCGGAATTATTCGATCTGAAGCACGATGCGGGCGGTATGATCGATATCGAATTTATCGTTCAATTCTTGGTACTGCGACATGCGGCCGAATACCCCGTAATGACGGATGACATCGGCAATATCGCGCTGCTGAAGCTGGCAGGCGAGTTACATCTGATTGACCAGCCACTGTCCGTCGCGGTGGGCGATGCCTATCGACTCTTCCGTAAACTTCAGCATCAAACTCGCCTAACCGGCCATGACAAAGCGCGTGTTGAACTGGCTCGGGTGGCAGAACCACGAAAGGCAGTCGAGCAACTGTGGCAGCAAGTTCTGTTACCCAACTGAAATCTCCGCGCGTTACTTGCCTCAGGCCTTCACACCTGCGATCCCCTAGACCCCTCGCCCCTTAGCTTCCTCAGTCCCACGATCTTGGCGACCCACTTGTGGCGGCCGCACAACAGTACAAAATTGCCAAACGAATAAGTATTGATCTAATTACAATTCATGCAATGTCGCTACCCAGCTGCGACTTTTACACGGCACGACGTATTGCCCCCTTTACTCAGGACAAGATCATGAACAGATACGCAGTTCTCTGCATGGCTTTGGCCGTTCTGCTTTTCGGATGCGCAACGCAGCGCGAGATCGAAAGCCAGAAGGTGTCCAAAAGCAATCTGACCGCAGGTCAGGTCAGCATTACGCTCAAGAAGAACATCACGACGCAGCAGGAAGTTGTCGAGACTTTTGGTGCGCCCAATCTGGTGACACAAAACGCCGATGGCGAGGAATCCTGGACTTATCAGAAGCAAGCAACGGTATCGAATGCCAGTTCCAGCTCGGCTTTTGCAACGATCGTTCTGGCTGGCGCGTCTAGCAACAGCTCGGGTCTCGAGCAATCCAGCCGAACGATAACGCTGATCATCAAATTCAGAGATATCAAAGGCGTGAAAACAGTCACCGACTTTTCCTCCCGCTACTCTTCATTCTGAGATTGAGCCATGACAACCAAGACGACCTTTATCAAAATCTACGCCAACCTCCACAATTCAGCCTCCTCGCTTGAAATCAACAGGCAAACAAGCGCCTTCGGTATAAAAAACTGCGGTGGTATCTTGCGAAGAGTGTTGTGCGGTTTGGCGGTGGGCAGCACGCTGTTCACGGCGGGCTGCGCAATGAATGATGCACCATCGAACAAGACCTCCTTGGAAATTCAATCCTATCAATCCCGGTCATTCGAAGTGGACAAAAAGACGGCGTTCAATTCCGCGATGTCCGTCTTTCAGGATCTCGGCTACATCGTTAATTCAGCCAATCTGGATACGGGCTTCATCACAGCAGAATCCCCCACGAAAGGTGCGAAGGGCAGCGACGCATTTCTTTCTTTTCTGGCGGGTATACGGGTTGAGGGAAGGACCGCGGTAACTGCATTCGTTGAGGAATTGTCGCCAAAATCCGCAAAAATACGCTTGAATTTTGTCGAGAGAAAAAAAGCCTCAGGCGACTATGGCCAGCAATCAAATCGCGATGATCCTATACAAGACCCTAAGATTTATCAGTCGGCGTTCGATAAAATCAGTGACGCTATTTTCATTCGAGCCGCCCAAAAATAAAAATAGTGCCTCATCATGTAAAAAAGCCCCGCAGTTCGTATGAACTGCAGGGCTTTTTTTTGAATCACAATAGCTTGCTTATTTTGCGTTCATCAACGCCGTTGTCGTGTCCAGCATGCGGTTCGAGAAACCCCACTCATTGTCATACCATGAAGAGACCTTCACGAGACGGCCAGAGACTTTCGTCAGGGTTGCATCAAAATTACTCGACGCCGGATTGTGATTGAAATCCACCGACACCAGTGGCTCGGTGTTGTAGGTCAGAATGCCTTTCAGAGGACCTTCGGCTGCCTTTTTCATGATGCTGTTAACCTCATCAACGGTGGTGTCACGCGCTGCGATGAAAGACAGATCAACAATAGAAACATTGATGGTCGGCACACGGATTGCGTAGCCATCCAGCTTGCCATTGAGCTCAGGCAGCACCAAACCTACGGCTGCTGCCGCACCAGTCTTGGTCGGAATCATTGACTGGGTCGCAGACCGTGCGCGGCGCAAATCTTCGTGCATAACATCGGTGAGGACCTGATCATTAGTGTAAGCATGCACTGTGGTCATAAGACCCGTTTCAAGACCGATCGTGTCATTGAGTGGCTTAACCAGCGGCGCCAAGCAATTGGTGGTGCATGAGGCGTTGGAGATCACGGTATCGGAAGATTTCAGCACGCTCTGATTCACCCCGAAAACAACGGTCGCATCAACATCATTACCACCGGGTGCCGAGATGATGACTTTTTTGGCGCCGCCTTTGAGGTGTGCAGAAGCTTTTTCCTTGCTAGCAAAAAAGCCCGTGCATTCCAAGACCACATCAACACCGAGTTCACCCCATGGAATATCCGCTGGATTACGCTGTGCGAAAACACGAATTTTGTCGCCATTGACGATCATGTAATCACCCTCGACCACCACGGTACCGGGGAATTTACCATGTGCCGTGTCATAGCGTGTGAGATGCGCATTCGATTCCGCATTACCCAAATCATTGATAGCGACGATCTGAATATCGTTTTTCTTGCCGCCTTCATAATGCGCACGCAATACATTACGCCCGATGCGGCCGTAGCCATTGATCGCAACTTTGATGGTCATATTGATCTCCTGAGTGATTATTACTAGTAGCTTTGTTTGGCGTGAGTCAGTGCAACACTGACTTGACTGCCGCAACGACTTTGTCGGTCGTAAATCCGAAATGCTTGAACAGCGCACCTGCCGGTGCAGACTCACCGAAGGTATCGATACCGATAACAGCACCATCGAGACCAACATACCTGAACCAGAAACCTGTCACACCTGCTTCGATGGCAACACGCGGTAAATGTCGGGGTAGAACGCTCGCTTTGTAGGCGGCGTCTTGTCGCTCAAAGACATCGGTACTGGGCATGGACACGATTCTCACCGAAACACCTTCGGCGGCCAGAACCTCAGCAGACTTGAGCGCCAGTTCAACTTCGGAGCCCGTAGCAATCAGAATCACGCGCGCGTCTTTATCGTCTCTCAGCACATACCCACCACGCTGGATATTGCCGATTTGCGCAGAATCGCGCTCGACATAGGGCAGATTTTGTCTGGAAAAAATCAATGTGCTTGGGCCGTGCTTGCGGCGCACCGCCTCGCCCCACGCCACCGCCGATTCCACTGTGTCACAGGGACGCCAGTTATCAAGATTCGGAATCAGACGCATGCTGGAGATATGCTCGACTGACTGGTGGGTCGGACCATCTTCGCCCAGACCGATGGAATCATGTGTAAATACAAAAATCGAGCGCAGCTTCATCAGCGCGGCCATGCGCAAGGCATTGCGACTGTAATCCGAGAAGGTCAGAAACGTCGCCCCGAAAGGAATATAGCCACCATGCAGCGCGATACCATTCATGATCGCGCTCATGCCAAATTCACGCACACCATAATTGATGTGATTGCCCGGCTGGTCGGCACGAACAGCGATACATTCTTTCCAGTTGGTGAGATTGGATCCGGTCAGATCAGCCGACCCGCCGAGAAATTCGGGCAAGGTGGGGGCGAGCGCCTGAATGGCATTCTGACTCGCCTTGCGAGTCGCAATGTTTTCTTTCTTCTGCACGCAGGCATCAATGAGTGCAGCAACGGACTGATCAAATGTAGCTGGCAGTTCCCCCTGCATACGACGCATCAGCTCGGCAGCTTCTTTGGGGAATTTCTCGCTATACGCGTTGAATTTTTCTGTCCACGTCGCTTGCATTGAAGCGCCTTGTTGCTTCGCATCCCAGGCAGCATACACATCAGCCGGTATCTCGAAGGGCGGAGAATCCCAGCCGATAGCAGCGCGGGTAGCTGCAATTTCAGCATCGCCCAAGGCTGCGCCATGAACCTTGTCGCTGCCCTCCATATTCGGCGATCCTTTGCCAATCACGGTCTTGCAGCAAATGAGTGTTGGACGATCGGATTTTTTGGCGGCAGCAATCGCAGCATCCACTGCCTTCACATCATGACCATCAACATTCGGAATCACGTGCCAGCCGTAGCTCTCGAAACGCTTCGGCGTATCGTCGCGGAACCAGCCATCCACGTTGCCATCAATGGAAATGCCATTGTCGTCATACAGCACGATCAGCTTGGATAAACGCAAGGTACCCGCAAGCGAGCAAGCTTCATGACTGATGCCTTCCATCAGGCAGCCGTCACCGAGGAATACGTAGGTGTGGTGATCAATGACCTCAAAGCCTGGCCGGTTGAACTCGGCCGCGAGCAGGTGCTCTGCCAGTGCCATACCGACTGCGTTGGTAACGCCCTGCCCCAACGGGCCGGTGGTGGTTTCAACGCCCGGCGTGATATCGACTTCCGGGTGGCCCGGCGTTAGCGAATGTAGCTGACGAAAGTTGCGAATCTCGTCCATCGACAACGCATAACCGGACAAATGCAGCAAGGCGTACAACAGCATGGAACCATGACCGTTGGAGACGACGAAGCGATCGCGGTCCATCCATTTGGGGTCAGCGGGGTTGTGTCGAAGATGTTTGCCCCACAAGGCGACGGCAATATCAGCCATGCCCATGGGCATACCGGGATGTCCCGAGTTAGCTTTTTGCACAGCGTCCATTGCGAGCGCACGGATTGCATTCGCCATTTTGCGGGTATCCGCACCAGAGTCCAGATTGGAAGTCATATTGCCAAGATTGAATGAAGATACGATCGCAGCGCTGAGAGTCTCTATCAAAACGAGCGTCGCGGAGCGGCGCGATCCCTGTCAAGGGTGCGGCGGGTTGTCGTGCAACACGCTGCAAGCCTTAGAGCGGTACTGAGGATCTCCAGTACGCGCCCTGCCAGGCGGACCCCTGCGCTAGCAGCGGCATTTTGATAGAGACTCTACGATGATACGTCGGCGGAAAAACCTGAGATTTTACCAGAGCAGGCTCGGACGCTTACAATCGGGGCGGACCTTATTTCAACAAGCTACTTCTCGCTAATTCATCTGATGCCTCGCTTCTACTGCGATCAACCTCTCGAAGCCGGCCAACTGCTGCGCCTGCCCGACCACATCGCCCGACATGTGCACGTACTTCGTCTCAAAGTCGGTGACGTGGTGACACTCTTTAACGGGAGCGGTGGCGAATACACCGCCACGCTTACGGGCATCGACAAGAAACAGGTCGAGGTCGAAGTAAAAACATTCTTTGCGCGAGAAGCCGAGCCAGCTCACGCGATCACGCTCGCACAAGGTTTGCCCGAAGGCACCAAGATGGATTGGATCATTGAAAAAGCGGTCGAGCTGGGCGCCACCGGCATTCAACCGCTGATGTGCAGTCGCTCCGTGATCCGGCTTGATGAGGAGCGCGCGGCAAAAAAAATGATTCACTGGCAGGGCATCATGGCGGCGGCAGCCGAGCAATGTGGCCGCAACCGCCTGCCCACGCTGGGTGCGCCACTGCGTTTCGATCACTGGGTTGCACAGCACAGCATGCATCGCCGCGTCTTGCTCTCGCCCCGCGCGAACGAATCCCTGCACGCCTGGGCTCGCCATCAGCCAGCGCAAGCGATCACTCTGATGATAGGCCCTGAGGGCGGGTGGTCGGAGGATGAAGAGCGCCTCGCCATCAGCCATGGCGCCCTCTGTCTGGGTTTGGGCGAGCGCATACTGCGCACAGAGACTGCAGGCATAGCCGCACTCGCGGCGCTGCAGGCACTTTGGGCCGGCGTGTGAATCCTTGGCTGACTGATCGGCTGACGGTTCGGCCGCTTTATTGGTCAGCACAAGAGCCCGTTCAAGCCCCCAACCCGGTTTTTGGGTACTTCGGCGACTTTTTTCATCGCCTCCGCACTGCCGTCCAGCCGTAACCGGCAAGACCCGCTGAAAGCTGGCTGATCCGGCGGGAAACCAAGGGAAAACCTCTATAATCGAGGGCTTTCGCACTGCTGCACCTCACACTCTGCTCATGAAGGTATTTCGCGGACTCCCCTCGCTGGCTGATCGACGCCCATGCGCCCTGACCATCGGTAATTTCGATGGCGTGCATCTGGGCCATCGGGCATTGCTTGCGCGCGTGTCGGATGCAGCGCAAGGTCTAGGCGTTGAGACTGCCGTTATGACCTTCGAGCCGCACCCGAGAGAGTTTTTCGCGCGGATGGCCGGTGACGAAAGTCGCGCACCCAGCCGGATTGCCAACCTGCGTGACAAGTTGCAAGCACTCGCGCAAGCAGGTGTGGATCGAGTCATTGTTGAACATTTCAATGCGCACTTCGCATCACTGTCGCCGGAAAATTTTATTCGTCAGATCCTGGTCGAGGGCTTGCAGGTTAAGTGGCTGATCGTGGGTGATGATTTCTGCTTCGGTGCAAAACGTGCAGGGAATTTCGAGTTGCTGGCCGAGGCCGGGAAAAGGTACGGCTTTGAAGTCGTTGCTCTGCCCACCGTCGCACACGAGGGAGCGCGCATTTCTTCTTCTGCCGTGCGTGCCGCGCTGACTGAGGGTGACTTCGCGCATGCCCGGGAATTGCTGGGCAATCCTTATTCGATTTCAGGCCGGGTTCTGCATGGTCGCAAGCTGGGGCGCACGATTGGTTTTCCAACCGCCAATCTGCGGATCGCACACCGGCGTCCTGCCCTGAACGGAATTTTTGTGGTGCAGGTACACGGCCTGGCAGACCATCCTTTACCGGCAGTCGCGAGTATGGGCGTACGTCCTACGGTAGAAGACAATGGGCGAGTACTGCTTGAGGTACACGTATTTGATTACGCCGGCGATTGCTACGGCAAACTGATCCGCGTGGAGTTTCTGGAAAAACTGCGCGATGAAGAAAAATACAATGACCTTGAGACTCTCACCGAGGCTATCGCTGCTGATGCACGCGCTGCGCGCGCCTTTTTTGCAGAACAAAGCCATCCGACTCTTACCGAATTTCCATCTTGATCGCGCCTCATGTCAGACAACAGCAAAAAATCTGAAAGCAAATATCCGGTCAATATGACCGAAACACCCTTCCCAATGCGCGGTGATCTCGCCAAGCGCGAGCCGCAATGGGTGGCACAGTGGCAGCAGAAAAAGTTGTACCAGCGGATTCGCAAGGCGTCTGCTGGCAGACCAAAATTCATCCTGCATGACGGCCCGCCCTACGCCAACGGTGATATTCACATCGGGCACGCGGTGAACAAAATCCTGAAGGACATGATCGTAAAGACACGTCAACTGGAAGGCTTTGACGCGCAATACGTACCCGGCTGGGATTGCCACGGTATGCCGATCGAAATTCAAATCGAAAAGCAGTATGGGAAAAATCTGCCCACCGCCGATGTGTTGGCCAAATCGCGCGCGTACGCAGCAGAGCAGGTGGAGCGACAGAAAAAAGATTTTATTCGTCTGGGTGTACTGGGTGATTGGGATAATCCTTACCTAACGATGAATTACCGCAACGAGGCCGATGAAATCCGTGCGCTCGGCAGCATTCTCGACAAAGGATTTGTTTACCGCGGACTCAAGCCCGTCAACTGGTGTTTCGATTGCGGATCCGCACTCGCCGAAGCGGAAGTGGAATATCAGGACAAGCGCGACCCCGCTATTGATGTCGGCTTTCCGTTCGCCGAACCGGAACGAGTGGCCAAAGCGTTTGGACTCGCATCACTGCCTGTACAAAAAGGTTATGTGGTGATCTGGACCACGACACCTTGGACGATACCGTCCAACCAGGCACTCAATATGCATCCCGAGTTCAGCTACGCGCTGGTTGAGACCGTACGCAATGATGAAACCATATTGCTCATCCTTTCAGAAGATCTGGTGGAGAGTTGCCTCACGCGCTACGGTCTGGAGGGTAAAACAATTGCGACCTGTACAGGCGAAGCCTTGTCGGGCGTGAATTTTCATCACCCGATGTCATCCGCTGATGTTGGCTATGCGCGCTTGTCACCCGTCTATCTAGGCGACTATGTGACCAAAGATGCCGGCACCGGCATCGTGCACTCCGCACCGGCCTATGGCGTTGAAGACTACGCCTCCTGCAAGGCGCACGGCATGAAGGACGACGCCATCATCAATCCAGTGATGGGTGATGGCCGTTATGCGTCGACGCTGCCTCTGTTTGGCGGCATGACCATCTGGGAAGCATCAAAGCCGATTTGCAGCACGCTCGACAACGCAGGTACTTTGTTCAAACTAGTGATGTTTGATCACAGCTACATGCACTGCTGGCGCCATAAGACGCCGATCATTTATCGCGCGACTTCGCAATGGTTTGCGAGTATGGATCGCACACCGAAAGACGGCAGCGCTTCCTTGCGCGCGACGGCACTGTCGGCTGTGGATGCAACCCGCTTTTACCCTGGCTGGGGCAAGGCGCGTCTTCACGGCATGATTGCCAATCGCCCGGACTGGACTTTGTCACGTCAGCGCCAGTGGGGTGTGCCGATGGCATTTTTCGTACACAAGGAAACCGGCGATCTGCATCCTGATACACCAGCCCTGCTTGAAAAAGTCGCGCAACGTGTTGAGCAAAACGGTATTGAAGCTTGGCACACGCTGGACCTGAATGAATTTCTGGGTGCCGATGCGGTGCACTACGAAAAAAATCGCGACACACTCGATGTCTGGTTTGATTCTGGCACCACTCATCAAACCGTGCTGCGAGGATCACACGTTGCCGAGTCACAGTTTCCCGCAGATCTGTATCTGGAAGGCTCAGATCAGCACCGTGGCTGGTTTCACTCATCGCTGCTGACCTCAGCCATGCTGAATGGCTGCGCGCCGTACAAGGCACTCCTGACACATGGCTTTGTCGTGGATGGCGAGGGCAAGAAAATGTCCAAGTCCAAGGGCAATGTGGTCGCACCTCAAAAAGTTTCCGATACGCTAGGCGCAGAGATTCTCCGTCTGTGGGTGGCTGCCACTGATTATTCGGGTGAGCTGTCGATCTCGGATGAAATCCTCAAGCGTGTGGTGGAAAGCTACCGACGCATTCGCAATACGCTGCGCTTCCTGTTGGCCAATACTTCAGATTTTGATGCGCAGCGTGATGCGGTTGCGATTGATCAGCTACTTGAAATCGACCGCCACGCGATTGCCCGCATGACGCAATTGCAGCAAGAAATTCGTGCGCATTTTGATGAATACGAATTCCATCCGGTCGTCGCCAAGCTGCAGATGTACTGCTCGGAAGATCTGGGTGGTTTTTATCTGGATATTCTCAAAGACCGGCTGTACACCAGCGGTGTAGATTCTGCTGCGCGTCGCTCGGCACAAACTGCCATCTGGCATATCACCCAGGCATTGCTGCGCTTGATGGCGCCAGTGCTGTCGTTCACGGTGGAAGAAGCCTGGTCGATGTTTGCTGATAAAGCGACTTACGATGCCTCGGGCGAGACGATTTTCACGCAGACTTTCTACACGCTGCCCGAGATTGCCGATGCGGATGCGCTGCTGGAAAAATATGCGAGCTTGCGCGAAATTCGGGCTTCAGTGCAGAAAGAGCTGGAGGCGCTGCGAGTATCCGGTGCGATCGGTTCCTCGCTGCAGGCCGAGGTTGCGATTCACGCCAGCGGCGACAAGCTGAGTCTTCTGCAGGAACTGGGTGACGATCTGAAATTTATTCTCATCACCTCTGATGCGCAGCTTGTTCCTGTTGCTTCGAGTGCTGAAGAAAAAATTCTGGTGACGGCATCAACCCACAAAAAATGTGAGCGCTGCTGGCATTATCGCGCTGATGTCGGTGAGCATGCAGACCACTCGGGCTTGTGCGGTCGCTGCGTATCTAATTTGTTTGGTCAGGGCGAACGGCGACGCGCCGCCTGACATCAACTGAAGGCTGTCAATGGGAAAAAAGAACGCAGGTCTGATGCTGTGGCTGGGTATTGCGCTGGTAGTGGTCTTGCTAGATCAGGTAACCAAGATCACCATGAGCAAGCTCCTGCTGTACGGCCAGTCTGAACCAATCACGACCTACTTTAATCTGGTCATGGTCTACAACAAAGGCGCAGCTTTCAGCTTTTTGTCGGATCAGCCGGGATGGCAGCGCTACTTCTTCACTGGTGTTTCTGTTATCGCTTCCGTATTCATTCTTTGGATGCTCAAGCGCAATCCCGATCAGCGTCTGTTCTGTTGGTCACTGGCGCTGATTTTGGGCGGCGCCATAGGCAACCTGATTGATCGTGTCGCTTACGGGCATGTGATCGATTTTCTCGACTTTTATGTGCGCGGCTGGCACTGGCCGGCATTCAATGTCGCGGACAGTGCGATTACTGTGGGAGCGATATTGTTCGTGCTGGATGAATTCCGCCGCGTCAACCGCTAGAGGGACTTATGAATCTTGCCGGCAAAAAAATCGTGCTAGGACTCACTGGTGGCATTGCCTGCTACAAGGCCGCTGAATTTGCGCGCGCCCTGGTCAAAGCTGGCGCCAGCGTGCAAGTGGTTATGACTGAGGCGGCTCGGCATTTCATTACGCCCGTAACAATGCAGGCACTGTCTGGCCATACGGTGTACACCGATCAGTGGGATAGCCGCATTGCCAACAATATGGCGCACATTGATCTTACGCGTAATGCTGACGCCATCATCATTGCGCCGTGCTCGGCTGATTTTATGCGCAAACTG
>CANKWG010000030.1 GCA_947487325.1 Oxalobacteraceae bacterium
CCTGAGTTACCTTTGTTGACTTTTGCAGTCAGCTGAAAAGTATTTCTATCGTCGCCCATGCCCGTACCTTTCGACACGACACCACTGGTCAGTGAGGGCGATCCTTCGCCAAGGATGTACCACAGTGGATAACCCATCACCACGACATCGCGCCCTACGCGGGGCTTGGCATATGCGGTGGTGGGGATAGCACGATCCGCCGGCAAAGGCTTGCTCAACTCAAGTATTGCCAGATCATCCGTATCGGAGATGAAGACAACTTTTGCACGAATGACTTCGCCTAAACCCGTCCGTATCGCGAACTCTTTACCGCCCTCAATCACATGTTTGTTGGTGACGATCTTTCGACCCTCATCCACAATAAAACCGCTGCCACCAGTAATCGTCACACCCTTTGGAAAGGGAAAGCGCTTTACTGGTAGATTGACATCGGGATCAGTAAATTTCGCCACCTTGGGTTTTTGCTCGGCGGGTAAAGGAGGTAATTCTTTTTTCCCCGTTGTCTGAGGTGATGCATTGGGCACGAGATCAGGCGCGGGCTCTGGCACTGGTGCCGGCGAAGTACGTTTGCTCATCTCCGAGTCGCTTTTAGGAGTATCAAGCACGGCGATGTTTTCCTCGACCCACGACTGAATCACGCGTACCCGATATTCATTCCCTTGATTCGCATAAGACTTTGCTGCTTCCCGCTTGAGGTTGAGTGCTTTCGATTTGCTGCCGAAACTGAACTCAAGTTCACCGAGCTGCTCAAGCACAGGCGCGGATTGCGGATGGGATTCACGGTAAGTCTGTAGTGTGCTGGCAGCTTTCGCTTGTTCGCCCGCCGAGACGAGATAACGCGCATAAGCGAGAACATGCGTCTCCGATCCTGGGCGCTTACGCAATAAATCATTCATGCGCTTTGTCGCGTCAACGGTTTGACCGGATCTTTGTTCAATCAATGCAAGTAACAACTCTGGCTCAGGCGAATCCAGATCAAGCTTCCCAGCGTCCACAGCGTATTTACGCGCATCAGAAAACCGACCAAGCTTGAGTGAGGCATTGGCCGCACCCATCACGGCATCCATATTGAACGTCAGCTGCTCATCTGCACTACGAAAAATTTCCAGCGCCTTAACCGGACGATCAATCGCCAGATAAATTTTCCCCATCAAGAGCGTAATTTGCTGCTCTTCTTTGGCATCACGTGGCTCGTAGACTTTCAGTATTGCTACGGCATCTTTCAGACGACCCGCATCAACAAAAATACTTGCGCGCGTTAGCGCGTCGGTCTTAGCGTCGGCACCAACCACGTCTTGCACGCAGACCACTGACAAGGCCAGCAGCAGCGATACGCCAAATTTGATGAGTGATTTCATTCGACCTTGAAGTAAAGTTCCCGCTCACCCATGCGGCTCTGGTCATCCTTGATACGCAAGATAATTCTGTGACTACCGGAAGGCACGTTGACGTTACTAAGACGCAGACCAGAGGCAGTTCTTGTGGCTTCCTTGAGCAAGCGATCCGTGATGTCGATCTTGAACGCGCCGTAGTAGGCTTTGAAAGTCGAGAAATCCAGACGCGCTCCTGCTTGCGTCTTGAAATCAATCTCCATACGAAACGGATTTTTCAGGGCCTTATCAACCGCCTGCGGATCAACAACGGCAATGAGCGGCGCCATCGAATCCGGCGCAGAAGACTGTGCCTCAGCCACAGGCGGCGCCTGCTGCGAGCGTCGGGCCTCGTCGGGCGTGACAAGATCAATCGCACTGGCAGACATCGCACAGCAGAGCATCAGCACTGCTGTGGTCGTTCTGGTACCAACCGACAAAAATCGCAGGGCTCTCATGCGCTTACTTCTTTCTCGCGGCCTCGATTTCACGCTCCAGGTCCTGGAACGCCTGAGCAGCGCGCACCTTCGTGTCGAGGATCTGGCTCTTCTTCACCTGATCTGCGACGACGCGGTTCGCTTCACCGACGGGATAACGCAGCAATACAAAGGTACGGAAGTTGCGGCCCTCCTGAATCACTTCGCTTTTTTCACGAACAAAACCAGCGAGGTTGATATCAGTAGTGACGCTTTTCGCTACTCTCGAAATTTCCTGCACAACCTGAGCATCATTACCAGTTCCTGTCTGCAGTGCGTAATTGTTCATCAGCTCGGAGACACGCGCACCCAGGGAATTGGCAAGCTGACGCTTGGCGGAAAGAATCGATGCATCCATTGACATCTGCATGTCAGGCGAGCTTTCCGATGCCGCTGCGTAAAGCGCGTTGGCATCGACGGGCGGCTGGGTATACCAAGATGGCATCTTGCTGATTGACTGATCCACCGATTTCACCGCTGCCTTCTGACGATCGTCTTCCTGCTTGGCGACGAATTCGGGCGTACCCGGCTTAGGTGTCGAACACGCGGCTGCAATTAGTGCGATCAGTATCACTGCATATTTTGTTTTCATTGACTGCATGAGGATTCCCCTTGGTTGGTAGGTTCGGGTTTAATTACATTTCATACGGGAGCGATTTTTTCGATTCGCTCTTCGATTGCCTTTAACTCTTCTTCTGAAACTTTCGTATTTAGATTCATTGCTTTAAACAGATTCAAAGACCGTCGCGCTGCCACTGCATCATTCGCAGCAATACTAATAATCATACTCTTTCGCACTATCCTTGCCGCCTCGGCCTCGTCCCCCATTCCAACATGGGCCAATCCGAGTTGCAATAATGAGAAGGGGTTATCTTTGTCCAGCTCCAGCGACTTGGTAAACGCGGCGACCGCCATCTCATGTCTGCCGGTCTGGTTGTAGGCCAGCCCCAGCGCATTGAAATGCAGACTTTTGGGATTGGGTACCGACACCGCATTTAAAAATGGGGACAAAGCCTGATCTGCCTGGTTCAAGTGCAGATACGTTCTGCCCAATTGGAACTGGTGATCGGGGTTGGACGCATCGATCTTTACCGCTTTCTTTGCAAGCTCAAGCGCCTGCGCCGGCTCGGATAAACTCAACTTCGCTACCGAAGCCTCGACATAAGCGCGAGGATTGCTCTGGTCTATACGCATCAGTGACTCAGCGATTGCCAACCGGTCTTTGGGTAGCCGCCAGAGGTCACCGTCTAATGCCGTCATAAGGCTATTTTTTTTCTCTTCATCTGGAAAAGACTCAAGCGACGCCAGAAAGCTTTGCACAGGCTCAGTCTTTGGCTCTGACTGTGGCGCTGCTTTAGCAGTTGCAACAACAGGTATATCGTCGATATATCTCAGCTGCGGTATCGCATGCACCAAACGCCGGGCTAGATCATGAACCGTGCGTTTGATTTGCTCGTCACGCAAATTGGCACCAGCAGAAACAACGCCACCGACAAGACTCACCGGGTTGAGGGGCACGCCGCCATCACGCATGACCGCCGTATGGCGACCATCCCAGATTACTTTGCCCGTACTCGTGCGAATGATTTTCAAGTGCGCGCCAGCTCGTACTTCTGAATAGACACCCCAGAAACGCGTCTTCCGGTCAGTCACCTCACCAGTAATCAACGTATCGCACTGCGTCGCATTTGCGACTTTTTGCAAGTTCTTTTCAGCAGTCGCTTTCGGATCAATCAAGGCATCGATTTTCTGCAACGAGATTAATCGGATTCCCGTCGGCGCGAGGTGGGCGTGGAAAGCCTTGCGAACATCGTCGACTGGCGCAAATGCCTGGTTGCTGACAGTGAATGGCATCAGACCTAGGCACACCGGTGGAGAAGATTCATATTCTGCTGCCGCTTGCGAGATCACGACATCTCCCATCATGTCGTCTGATTTTTCTGTCGACGGATTACCCTGCACATAGCGCGTCGCGCAACCTGGCAACGCCGCCACGACACAAGCGACGAACAAGAATAGACAGGGCGGATTGCGCATACTAATCTTAGCGAGTCAACTGATAACCCTTGCGAACGATACGTCGTTCATCAATGGGAATTTCACGTAACCGCTCTTTGAATTGGTTGATGTCGTAGCTGGAAAGCCATTTGTAGGGCTTCTTGGTGGCGATGATGATCAGCCATTCATCAATAAATTTTTTGTTTTTACTGTATGCGTCTGACCAATGCGTCTCCATAGGAAATTTGCGGGAGATTTTGCTGCCATCGCCTCGCGTCAGATGAAGGGTCTGAATATTGGGATCACTCGGGTACGGAATAATACGAAGCACTTCATTGTTCTGATTCGGCAGCCAGTTGAAAACAACCAGATGTGCCGGCTCAGTGCCCTCTAGCTCAACCAGCATATCGTCACCGACCGTAAAGACAGTTTTATTGAGCTTTACGCTGATATCAAAATTGGGGTCCGGCTTTTTTGTGGGCTCGATGATATCGGCTTCGAGACTGACGACGCATGCTCTTGCCCCCTCGCGCGTTTCGATTTTCTTGGTTTCATTTCTGACTTCTTTGATATCCCCATCAATCATCGACCAAGTAATGCGATTAAATTCACAGCCATATTCTGTGGATTTGCCAGTAGTCTGATTGCAAATTAGCTGCTCTTCGCTGGACACCTTCTCACCCACCACCTGCGACATGGCCAGTGACTTGGCCTTGTTGCGCGCGAGTTCGCAAGCCTCATTTTCGGAGGTCTCTGGGCCGAACAGATATTCACCACTGGCGGGTACGACCTTGGCCCGGGCATCCCCTAAGGAAACTAGCAGGAATAGCAGCGTCGCTACAAAACGAAGTTTTTTCATTTTTATCTTATGACTGAACTAGAACCATTGCCGCACGGGCCGGAGATTGGCGCTGAGAAACTTGCCACCCCACAATAGTCCCAATAATGCTGAAAGCAATACATTGCTTTTGCTGCCCTGATCATAATCGTCGGGGAACGGTCAACCAGCCCGGTAATGAATTCTTACAAATTCGATCGATATCAAAAGTGATAACACCCGACTCTAACCTTACCAATCTAGCACTTTCCAAAATAATAAAACTTACCGCTATAACTCGACGTCCGGCGAAATGATATCTGCAAACTTGAAGATACGAGGTCTTGGAAATGCTGAATCGAGGCGGATTTCCTGCTGCCGTCAGGACGAGGAATGCGCAGCCCAGAACAGATTATCGCCTGCCGCGAATGTCCTATTTCGATTCGTACCGATGATGGAACCGAGTAAGTCCTTGCTGCCTTGCAAAACGGGGCCAGCAGGCGAGATTTCAGATTGAGTATTGCTTAGTTTACCAACCCATAACAGAACGCGACCATGAAGAAATCTAATTTCACTGAGCACCATGAGTGAATAGCCCGATAACTTTTCGAGCCTACCGACGCAGCAGAGAAATTTCCCGCATAATCTTGTGCAATGCAAAATGCAACAGAACTCGTAGATCATCTTTTACAAAAACTATTTTATTAAAACTAATGGTATTTTAATTTTTAAAAGAATATTTTATGGATACGCTATTCGATAAGTACGGTGGAACAGAAACCATGCGAGGTCTGGTACGTGAATTTTACAAACATGCACGCGCCAGTCCTAAGGTAGGTCATTATTTTAGTAAATTAAACATGGAAAAACTGATCGATCATCAAGTTCAGTTTCTGTCGTTTGTTTTAGGAAAACCAGCTCTTATCTACAAAGGCCGTGAACTGGCCGATGCGCATCACCCCTTGAATATCAGCAATGAGGATTTCAATGAAATTGGTCGTCTTTTGGTAAAAACATTAACGTCTGCCGGTGTTACCAAAGAAGATGTTTCATTGATCATGGGGGTAATACTCGAAGTGCGCGATGAAATCGTCAATCAACCTAAGCAAACACAACACCCACTCTCGTCAGCGCCGGTAGTCAATCAAACACTACAGCCACTTTCATCAGCGCCCAAAACCAATCCAAACCCAGAAAAAGCACCCCCCACCAGTTCGACAAAGACAGACATAATTCAAAAGCAAAAACAATTTTTTAAACCAGTTTTCGGTGGATTACCGAAAATACAAATGATCGTGCGTGATCTGTATAGCCAGGTTAATAGCGAAGCTGATCTGAGGCATTACTTTTTAAATGTAACTCCAGAAAAAATAATTTCTGACCAAGAGCATTTTGCCAGTTACGTTCTTAGAAAACCTGACCATACTTATCTTGGTGGATTTCTCCAAAGCTCGGATTTAAGCATTCAAGTTGGCGCCGTGATTTTCAACGAAGTTATTGATGTACTGCGAAAGATATTGATTAATGCCGGACTACCCGAGCATGACACGCCTCGCCTGATTACCCACATCATGGAGATTGTCGAAGAGACCCGCACGCAATGTAACGACAATCAAATTGCAGTTCTAAAGTCAGTCGACGTATCAGCTGAGGCCCTATCCAAAGTCTATCAAAAGGGAAAATTGGATACGAAAATTAAAGCGCCAGATCTAGTCTATGCATCTTCATCGCTGAAGGGTGGTCCGTATCCTTTTCCGTTTTTCACTCAAATTGACGTCGAAAACCAAGTACTTACTCTTATCGCCAAGGCAGAGGTGAGGGAGAGTGTAACGTCGGAAGAAATGGACTACTTATTGAATGAAGCAAAACAGCATGCCCCGATTTTGAATTTTTATGCCGATGCAGATGATACAACCCCACTCTATGCTGCCAGCTATAGCCTTCCGTTTGAATTCGGCGTGCCTAATCGCATGCTAGTCAGAATTGCTCAGCAATTTTCAAAAATGTTTTATCAAACCTTTTCTTATGACACGGAGGAGATATTGCTCAAAGTGGCGATGTGAACTTAGGCAAAGATACTCTTCTTAACCGCAAGTCGATATAGGCACTGCGTGTTGGTCGGCAACGGGTATTATCGAAGATGATTACAAGAAGCCATATTTTTGCATGGTTTTATCAAGTAACTTTTCAAACAGCAGATAAGTATCGAAAGCATCTGCCATAAAGTAGTGAAGCTTTTCGGGGTAATCTACGAAAATGATGCTTTCTTTACTTCCGTAAGCCTCAAACAAAAATCTTCCGCATTCTTCTTTGTTTATTTGATTCAAAAAGCATTCAAGCTCCCATTCGCCAATCTCATCCCCTCCGATGAACAGTTCACGTGTAGATTGTTTGGAAATGTTCAAGGCTTCAGAACCAGATAATTTTTCTTCATCCGTTCGCAGTGGAACATATCGAAGATCTGCGCAATGTTCATAAACGACTTGATCTATGTTCGTATGTGGGTAATAGGTACTGCCCTCAACAGGAACATCGTGATATAAAACATCGCCAAGCACATGATCATCACGAACGCGGACAATATTCACTTTGATGTGGAACACGACCCTATCCCCAGCCATGTCAGTGGCGAGATAATGACTGACCAAATGTTCTATGTGGTGGGCAGTAGCTTGGTTCATGATCGACTTAAAATCGAAAAATCTAGTTCAGTAATCTACGACTGTACGCACTAGGCGCTGGCGGGCTAATCAATAGTAATCTGCGTAGCGCCCTTCTCAGTTTTGAGGCCCAGTATCGCTAATATACAAGTTGTCTGTCCGCTTTCATGTCGTATCAAACGACTATGCCAAACGATTCACTCCGTTTTCTTGCCTTTCCAGACTGGTTCGAACATATGACTAAAGCTTTTTTGTGCAAGTATGGCAACATATTTGACGAAAAAAAACCTCAGCAATTATGCCGAGGTTTTTTTGTTTGGTGGGCCCCCCGTGAGTCGAACACGGCACCAACGGATTATGAGTCCGCTGCTCTAACCAAGCATGAGCTAGGGGCCCGGAAAAAGCTGCTATTCAGACAAGATTCTAGCGCCGGATGGCGCTGGCGGCGAGAAAAATTTCCTCACCGCCAAAGCGCAATTAACCGCCCTCGAGGAAACTCTTGAGCTTGTCCGAGCGTGACGGATGACGGAGTTTGCGTAGGGCCTTGGCTTCGATCTGACGAATACGCTCGCGGGTTACATCGAACTGCTTGCCGACCTCTTCCAACGTGTGGTCGGTCGACATTTCGATACCAAAACGCATACGCAAGACTTTGGCTTCTCGCGGAGTGAGGGAATCCAACACATCCTTAACCACACCACGCATAGACGCATGCAGCGCCGCATCGGCCGGAGCCAGCGTGTTGTTGTCTTCGATGAAGTCACCCAGGTGCGAATCATCATCGTCACCGATCGGCGTTTCCATGGAGATCGGCTCTTTGGCGATCTTCATGATCTTGCGGATCTTGTCCTCAGGCATTTCCATCTTGATGGCCAGTGTTGCCGGATCAGGCTCAGCGCCAGTTTCCTGCAAGATCTGCCGCGAGATGCGGTTCATCTTGTTGATGGTCTCGATCATGTGGACAGGAATACGAATCGTCCGCGCCTGATCTGCGATCGAGCGAGTGATGGCCTGACGAATCCACCAAGTCGCATAGGTCGAGAATTTGTAACCACGACGGTATTCGAATTTATCGACCGCTTTCATCAGACCGATATTGCCTTCCTGGATCAGATCAAGGAATTGCAGACCACGGTTGGTGTATTTCTTCGCAATCGAAATCACCAGACGCAGGTTGGCTTCGGTCATTTCACGCTTGGCCTTACGAGCACGCGTTTCACCGGCCGACATCTTCTTGTTGATTTCACGAAGATCCGGCAGTGGCAATACCACCCGCGACTGTAGATCCAGCAACTTCTGCTGCAACTCTTTGATCGCAGGCACATTACGCGCCAACATGACGCTGTACGCGTGATTACCGTTGACTTCGCCGTCCACCCACTTGAGATTGGTCTCATTACCAGGGAAGACTTTGATGAAGTGAGCGCGTGGCATGCCACACTTGTTGACCGACAGATCCAAAATCTGGCGCTCAATCTGACGTACTTCATCTACCTGACCACGCAAGGTATCGCAGAGCTTCTCGACCACCTTGGCAGTGAACCGAATACCCATGAGCTCATTGGTAATCGCTTCCTGAGATTTCACATACTGCTTGGAGTTATAGCCCTCTTTCTCGTACGACTTGCGCATCTTGTCGAAGTGGGTTGAAATGGCCTCAAACTTCGCCAGCGCGTCACGCTTTAATTGCTCAAGCTGTTCTGCGGAAAACCCTGCAGCGCCGCCATTGGCATTGCCTTCTTCCTCTTCGCCCTCTTCGTCTTCATCTTCCTCGCCTTCTTCGTCATCCTCATCAGCGGCCGCAGCAGCTTTGATAGGAGCAGGCGGTATAGGCGCGTCATCGGGCGCATTCGGATCAACCAAACCATCAACGACTTCGTCGATTTTGGCTTCGTCTTTGCTAATGCGATCTGCCATAGCCAAAATTTCAGAGATCGTCATCGGACATGCCGAAATCGCCTGAATCATGTCTTTCAGACCGCCTTCGATCCGCTTGGCGATTTCAATTTCGCCCTCACGAGTAAGCAGCTCGACCGAACCCATTTCACGCATGTACATACGCACAGGGTCGGTAGTACGGCCAAAGTCGGAATCTACCGTCTGCAGTGCAGCTTCAGCAGCAGCATCGGCATCATCATCGTTGGCGACGTTGGCCACGTTATCCGACAACAGCAATGCCTCGGCATCCGGCGCGTGCTCGTAGACCGCGATACCCATGTCATTGAAGGTACTGATGATGCCTTCGATGGCCTCGGGATCAACAATGTTTTCCGGCAGGTGATCGTTGATTTCAGCGTGGGTCAGGAAGCCGCGATCCTTGCCCAGCTTGATCAGGGTCTTTAGCTTCTGGCGGCGACGCTCGATTTCTTCTTCGCTCGCCTCGGAGTCGGCAGCGAATGCGTCTTTAAGGAACTGCTTTTCCTTGGCCTTGCGGTCGCGGGCACGCGCCTTGTCTGCGGCTTTGATTTCCGCACGTTCAACCGCATTGAGCGCTGCAATTTCCTCATTCTCAGGCTGGAAATCACGCGGCTTGCGGCCGCGACGGCCGGGCACCTTGATGCCCGGGAGGATATAGCCAGAGGTATCAATAGCTGCCAATGCGGCAGCGTCGGTCGTTTGCTTGACCGACATGATCTGGTGATCGGTCTTCGCTACTTCTTTCGGCTCGACTGCCGCTTTTTTAGCGACGACTTTTACTTCAGGTTTCCGATTCGTCAAAACAGTTTTCTTCGCAGGTGCTTTGGGCGCGACAACGGGTTTGGCTACAGCCTTGGACGCCGACTTCGCCCCGGTTTTGCTGGGAACGGCAGCGGCCTTTACAGGCTTCTTGGGTGCCGGCTTGGCAGGAAGCTTGCTGGCTTTTGAGACAGCTTTAGGTGCTGGTTTGTTCGCAGTCTTTTTTGCAGCCGCCAGTTTCGGCTTTGCTGCCGGCTTCGCCGCGACCTTGGATGCAGCTTTGGCCGCAGGCTTTAGCGCGGGTTTGGATGCCGGCTTAGCCGCAGCCTTGGCCGCCGGTTTGGCGGCCGGTTTGGCAACTACCTTGCGCGCCACGGTCTTGGAAGCGGACTTCACAGACTTGCTGGCCACGGCAGTTGCCGTGCGCTTTTTAGCAGGCTGAGCTGCCTTGGATTTGGTTGCAGAAGTTTTAACGGGTTTTTTATTTGTCGCCATGGGTCTATCCACCATTGGGAACTGCCGATGCTGCAATGGGAACTGGAGTGCGGTAAGGGCCGATTATTTCAGCCGTCTGGCAGTGCGGTCGCATTTTTGCGCCGGCTGATTCTGCACAATGGGTAGCCGCGTGTCCAGCAAGGTAAAAACTGCTACATGCGTAAGCAAAATATGAGAACGCATGGTCGTAAAAAAGCTTTCTATTATAACAGAGGCGAATCTTAATCCCCTGCTATTACGCCATGAATGGCACTTGCACCAGGCGCTCATGCCAAAGCGGCAATTGTCCCGGAAACTATCCTGAAAACCATACGCCATCTGCGTATTTTCTGACCTACGGCAATCGCGTTCGAAACCCGGACTTACGAACCGAATAACGCGCTTGTTATTCCTGTAAATCTTTATCGACAGCGGCACGGATTTTTTCAAGTTCGACTGAAACTTCGCGGTAGCGCGCTTTTGCCGAATCCGACGCAAGCCCCGCCGAGGCCAAACTTTCCAGCTCGGATTTGAGCGATTTCATTTTAGTCTGCCGAATGGCGCCGGCAAGCTCCCTGCGAGCCAGATCCGGCTCGGAGGGCGACTCGGCTGCAATCTCGGCCACCAGAGAACCGAGTTCCACGCCTTGCTCTCGCAAGGCTTCGGACAAAACCGCCAGACTTGCGCCATCGGGTAGCCGCGCCGACACCTCGACCACGGCGCGCAAAGTCGCCCCCTCGTCCGGCGCGCTTCGGGCGATCAAATCCAGCGCCTTGCTGTCCAAAACATCGTGCATCGCCGGATGCGCGAGCAGCAAGCGAAGAACCTGACGCTCCAGCTCCACCGGCGGTCTACGTTTGACTGCGGGAGCGGGCGCTCGACCTGCAGGTGTGGATCGACCAAGTTCGAACAAGCTCTCCAGTTCCTGCGGTGTGCTGTCGGTCAGCTGCGCCAGCTGTCGCAATAACTGCAGACGCAAACCCGAAGGCGGCATGCTCTGTATCAGCGGTTTAGCGTCGAATTGCGCGCGCGCCCTGCCCTCGGCAGTGCCGAGATCCTTGCCTTCGGTGACTTCGCTCAGCAAAAACTGGGACAGCGGTGTCGCATCCTGTACCAGTTGTTCAAACTGCGAAGTGCCATGTTCGCGCACATAACTGTCAGGGTCATGTTCGGTCGGCAAAAAGAGAAATTTGAGCGAACGACTGTCTGATGCATGCGGCAGCGAGGCTTCAAGCGCACGACGCGCAGCGCGACGGCCGGCAGCATCCCCATCAAAACTGAAAATCACATTGTCTGTCTGGCGCAGCAGCTTTTGCACATGCGTGGCAGTACAAGCCGTACCTAGCGTGGCCACCGCCTGCTCGAAACCATATTGCGCGAGGGCGACCACGTCCATATAACCCTCAGTGACCAATACGTAATCCTTGTCACGTATCGCCTGACGGGCCTCGAACAAGCCGTAGAGCTCGCTACCTTTTTGAAACAAGGGTGTTTCAGGTGAATTGAGATACTTCGGCTCACCTGCACCCATCACGCGACCACCAAAACCAATCACCTGCCCTTTGGTATTTCGTATCGGGAACATGATGCGATCGCGAAATCGATCGTAGCGTTTGCGATGACTGTTATCTTCATCGCTGCGATCGATAATCAAGCCAGCCTCAACCAGCACATCACTGTCGTAATCTGTGAATACCTCGCGCAGACTATCCCACCCGTCAGGGGCATAACCTATTCCGTATTTGGCAGCGATCTCGCCGGTCAGCCCGCGCCCTTTCAGATAATCAATCGCAGGTCGTGCGCTCCGCAATTGCTGTCGATAGAAATTACACGACAGCGTCATCGCATCGGAAAGTGCGAGTGTTTTTGCCTGCAATTCAGCCCGCTGCGCCGGCGGCAATCGATCTTCCTGCTCGGGCACCGTCATGCCGACGTTCTGCGCCAGATCTTTTACGGACTCGACAAAACCGAGTCCCGAATACTCCATCAAAAAACCAATAGCGGTGCCGTGTGCGCCACAGCCGAAGCAGTGATAAAACTGCTTGGTTGGACTGACTGTAAAGCTAGGAGATTTTTCGTTATGAAAGGGGCATAGGCCGCTGAAATTCGCGCCACCTTTCTTGAGCTGCACGTAGCGACCCACCACGTCGACGATGTCAACGCGGTTGAGCAGATCCTGAATGAAACTTTGCGGGATCACGTGGCGGATTCAGTGTTTATTTGGTGAGTGCTGCTTTCACCATCGCCGATACGGCAGTCATGTCGGCGCGGCCGGCCAGTTTTGGTTTCAGCACGCCCATGACTTTACCCATGTCTTGCGGGCCAGCAGCGCCGACTGCAGTAACTGCCGCCGCAACTTCGGCCTGTACTTCCGCTTCCGACATGGCAGCGGGCATATAAGTCGACAAGATCGCCAGTTCGGCTTTTTCGATATCGGCCAGATCCTGACGGCCGCCGGCCTCAAATTGGCTGATCGAGTCTTTACGCTGCTTGATCATTTTTTCAATGATGGCGAGCACCTGTTCATCGGAGACGTCGATACGCTCGTCGACTTCCTTTTGCTTGATGGCCGCCGTCAGCAAACGAATCGTCGCCAGCCGACCGCTGTCTTTGGCGCGCATTGCTGCTTTCATATCTTCAGTAATCTGTTCTTTCAGGCTCATGGAATCTCCTTCGGTGACGTGCCGGCCGGCATGAATCAATGCATATAAAAACACCAAAACCCGCTGCGGAACTGGCCGGAGCGGGTTTGCAATCCAACAGCCTCGCGCTTGGGCGAGGCCAGCAATCAGAAGAGTTTCTTGGGCAGTTGCTGGCTGCGGATGCGCTTGTAATGGCGCTTCACGGCAGCAGCAAGCTTGCGCTTGCGCTCTGCGGTCGGCTTTTCATAGAACTCGCGTGCGCGCAGTTCGGTCAGCAGACCGGTTTTTTCGATGCTGCGCTTGAAGCGGCGCATGGCGACTTCGAAGGGCTCGTTTTCTTTAAGGCGAATAGTGGTCATGTGTTGATGGAATGACTAGGTTTTAACCGGAACCGGCGATTATAGCAGCGGTAAGCAACAGAAGGAAGCCTGAACGGAAAATCCTTTTATACGGGCAAAGGCATATCAAACCGATAACCCAGCAGCCACCCCGGAGGCCCAAGCCCACTGGAAGTTATATCCACCCAGCCAACCGGTCACATCCACTGCCTCCCCGATGAAATACAAGCCCGGCACCGCGTTCACCATCATGGTCTGCTGCGACAAAGCCTTGGTATCCACGCCACCCAGGGTCACCTCGGCTTTTCTGTAACCCTCGGACCCGTTCGGGGTCAGCGTCCAGCGGTTCAGGGATTCGCCGAGTTGGCGCAATTTCTTGTCGGGCAAATCAGCCAGCCGGGCATCCGGCTGAAACTGGTTAGCCAGCAGCCAGCCCTCCGCGAGCCGATTCGGCAGTAACTGCGCCAGCCAGTTACCCAAGTTCTTGCGGATGCTGTGCTTGCCCTCGATCAGCGCCTGCGCGATATCGTGACCCGGCAACAAATTCAGCATCAGCGTCGCGCCCTCTCGCCAAAAACTGGAAATCTGCAAGACTGCAGGGCCTGATAGCCCGCGATGGGTGAACAACAAGTCTTCGCGAAACTGACCGCGTGCTTTTTTCTGACCTGTCTCAATATCCACTTCAATCGCAATACCCGCGAGCGGTACAAAACGCTCCCATAACTGCGCATCAAAGGTCAGTGGCACCAGTCCGGGCTCAGGCGCAATCAGGGGAATATCAAAATGCTTCGCAATGCGAAACGCGAAATCGGTCGCACCGATTTTGGGTATGGAGAGCCCACCCGTCGCAATCACCACTTGACGCGCGAGTACTTCACCACCCGAGGTACCAATGCGAAATCCCTCGGCATCTTTGGCAACAGCTTTTACCTGAACTGGCCGCATCCACCCCACGCCACCAAGATCGCACTCGGCTTTGAGCATAGAAATAATGTCTTCGGCAGAGCGGTCGCAAAACAACTGTCCCTTATGCTTCTCATGAAAAGGGATGTTGTAACGCTTGACCAACCCAATGAAGTCCTGTGACGTATAGCGCGACAAAGCGCTACGACAAAAATGTGGATTTTGCGAGAGAAAATTCTGCGGGCTGGCATCGATATTAGTGAAATTGCAGCGACCACCTCCGGAGATACGAATTTTTTCAGCCAGCTTTTCTGCATGATCGATCAGCACCACGCTCTTGCCGCGCTGCCCGGCGACACTGGCGCACATCATGCCTGCAGCACCCGCACCGATCACTGCGACATCCATGATCTCGCTCATTGCGCTTCACTCGTGTTCGTTTGAGTCACATTCAATTGACTGGCATTCATTTGCCGCGCGATCTGTACGCACTGCGCCACTTGCTCGCTAATCGGCACAGGTATGGGTTGCTTTCCAGCGAGCGCCTGCGTAATCCATTCCGCAGTCGTGGCTGCATCAC
>CANKWG010000031.1 GCA_947487325.1 Oxalobacteraceae bacterium
CCGTTGCCTAAATTGGCGTCGCTGGCTGTATTCAGGTTGAGTTCGGATCCCATGACCATCGCATAGCCTTCGCCGCGGACAGCGCGCCAGGCGAGGCGCGTCAGCAGATTGCCTATGCCCTGATCCGTAGCAGTGCCAGTGCCCGTATCGTAGCGCGCCACGGGTAGCTCGACCCGCAAGGCAAGCGCGTTGGTGAATGCATATTCACCCCGTGCTGTTATGGCATAGGAGGACGCGGTGCCGTAATCAATGTATTCGCTACGGAGGTCAAAACGGTTTTTAAAATCAGTTGGGTCGATGCGTTTTGTGACATCCATACTGGCTTCTGCTGGCCGAGCTTCTGCTGGCCGAGCCTCTGCTGGCCGAGCCTCTGCTGGCCGAGCTTGCGTTGGTGGCTCTTTGATAGCAGAGTCCTCGGCATTCACGTTTTGTGTGATGAGCATTGCAAAGCTCAGGGCGCACAAATGATGAAAGGGCCTGATGCGGCCCGATGAGAAAACGTAGGAATTTGTCATTTTTACTTTTTTACCGAATGAGCATACGACCCAGATTGGCCGGGGTTGTTGAGATGGTTGTCGCCTCTCTGCAGTCCGGTTCGATTACGCGGATCGATACGAGCTTTATTATTTTGCTATAAATATAACACGCAAGAGTGCGATATTCGATATTTTGACCGATTAATGCCCCGCTGCCGTAAAATTCGGGTACCGATAACCCTTGAGGGAATCGCTGACCTACCCGGACAGTCTGATTTTCTCCCCGCATCATGTATCACCCGTCTATGGCTCGCGTTGTTCCTCGTTTGATCTGGCTCGTCGTTTTTGTGTGCTCTGTGCAGTTACAGGCAGCGCCCGCGGCGTGGCAGGATGACCTTCAACCACTACTCAAAGAGAGCTGGAATCGCGAACGAGCAGCGCATTTGCTGGAACGCGCAGGCTTTGGCGCAACGCCCTCAGAGGTAGATCGTCTGGCTGCGATGACAGCTGAGCAGGCAGTGCGTTCTCTGGTGCGCTACCAGAGTATCCAGCAGTCCTTGCCCGCCTTTGAGCCCTCTGACAGTTTCGATGCCGGTCTCGATCCCTTTGCGGTGTCGCGTCCCGCTGCCACGGACTTGGCGCGTGACAAGGGCGAGGCCTTGGGTGTGAAGGTCAAGCCTGCCGGTAATCGTCGCATGCAGCAAGTGGCTGACCGTTTCCTTTACTGGCTACGTGCCAGCAAGCTGGAAACGCAGCGTGTGGCCTATTGGTGGGCAAATCGCATGCTGCTCACGCAGCGACCGCTCGAAGAAAAAATGACGCTCTTCTGGCACGGCCATTTCGCGACCAGTGAAGAAAAGGTCCGCGATTTTCGCAAGATGCATCTGCAAAACGAGCTGTTTCGTGCTCAGGCCACCGGTAATTTCCGAAGCTTGCTGATTGCAGCCGCCAAAGATCCGGCCATGCTGGCCTATTTGGATGCGGGCGTGAACGTCAAAGGCGCACCCAATGAAAACTTTGCACGCGAGATCATGGAGCTGTTCACCATGGGCGTCGGCAATTACTCTGAACTTGATATTCGCGAAGCAGCGCGCGCTTTTACTGGCTGGAATTATCAGGGCGTGAAGTTTGTGATGAATCCCGCACTGCATGACAATGATTCAAAAACGGTGTTGGGACACACGGGTAATTTAGACGGTGTGCAGGTGATTGATATAATTTTGTCGCAGCCTGTGACTTCGGAATTCGTTGCAGGAAAAATTTATCAGTATTTCGTGCGAGAGGACCTCTCTCCTGCATTACGTGTCCGGCTTGGTCGTCTGCTGCGTGACTCAAATTATGAGATTGCGCCTTTTCTGGAAACGATATTTTTGTCGCGTGATTTTTACAGCGATGCCTCGGTCGCAACGCGCATCAAGCCACCGGTCGAGCTGGTTATTTCAACCTACCGAAAAATGGGAATGAAAGAAATTCCCGGTATCCCTGATTTCAACGATCTCACCGATGCGATGGGACAGAAATTGCTGTTCCCGCCGAATGTCGCGGGCTGGGCGCAAGGCCGTAGCTGGATCACGCCGGGCTTGTTGCTCTTGCGGGGAAATTTTGTGTATGACACGGTTTTCCCACCAATTGATTTTGTGGCTAATGACCGGGTACCCAACGAGCGCTATCAGATTTTGAGTGTGGCAGAAAAACTCTCGCTGGGATCGGATGTCACCACAGCGACCAGGCCGGACGGCAAAGACTTGACTTCCATGTCCATGCAGGTTGATCGCGATGAAGATTTCAATACGCGATTGGCCAGTTATCACGCTTGGCGCAAGGCGATCGAGAAAGTCAAACCAATACCGCGCACTACAGCGCAACTGAATTTGTCAGCGATGGTGCGCGTGGCTGGTTGCAAGACGGCGCGTGAAGCGGTGGATCATTTGCTGCTGCGTTTTGTTTCAGTGCAAGTGAACACGGCCACACGTGACAGCATGGCGGCAATGCTGGAAGCGGATCTCGGTACAGCCGATCTCAAGCAGGCAGATACCTATATGGAAGATGCCTTGCGCAATGCGCTGCATGTGATTTTGTCCTTGCCCGCCTACCAACTGGGATGACTATGAAACACGCACACTCAGGTATGACGCGACGGGATTTGCTCAAGGCGCTGGCAGGTGCGGGCCTTGTGTCTGCGCTGCCGGCGGGTATCGCTCAGGCCGCTACGCCGTTATCCAAACGCATTCTGGTGGTAGTTGAACTCTCCGGCGCCAATGACGGCCTGAACACCTTGGTGCCGTACGCCGATGATGCGTATTACCGTATGCGACCAAAAATTGGCATTCGCGACACCAAGCTACGCAAGATCGATGACCACTACGGTTTTAACGCCAGCATGTCGGGTTTTGAGAAGCTCTATAAGGATGGCCGGATGGCCATCGTGCATGGCTGTGGTTATGCTCAGCCGTCGTATTCGCATTTCACGTCGATGGCGTACTGGCATACGGCTGTGCCGAATGGCGGTGAGCCGTATGGCTGGCTGGGCCGAGTGGCCGATGCGATTGATCCCGAGCTCACGCCGAACTTTCTGGTCAATATCGATGAGCGTCAGTCACTCGCCGTGCGTGCAGCCCGTCATGTGCCGGTAGTCTTTGATGATCCCGAACGTTTCATGCGCAAAGGCTTGCATCAAAGCCGCTCGGTACTCGACAGTGTGAGTGAGTCACAGTCAGGCAATCCATCGCAGCGTTTCCTGGATGAGGTCGCTCAGAGCGCAAAGCAGGCATCGCAACGTGTGAGAGCCGCTTGGGATAGCTACAAGACGCCGGTTGATTACGGCATCATCTCGTTGGATTTGCCGAAGGTGGCGGCAATGATCGCCGCCGATCTGCCAACGCGGCTGTATCACGTCGGGTATCGTCACAACGCCTTCGACACCCATGTCCAACAGGTTGATCAGCATCAGCGCTTGCTGAGTTATGTCTCGGATTCGATTGCAGGTTTTATCAAGGATATGGATCGTATCGGTCGCGCAGATGACGTTACGGTGCTGGTCTTTTCAGAATTCGGCCGTCGCGTGGCCGAGAACACGAGTCTCGGTACTGATCACGGCACGGCCAATCATATGTATGTGATTGGCAAACCGGTGCGGGGTGGTCATTACGGCAAAGCGCCGCTACTCACCGACCTCGACGAGAACGGCAACATGAAGTACACCACCGATTTTCGACAAGTCTATGCCAGCCTGATCGAGGGCTGGCTCGGATATGCCGACAGCAAATCACTGCTATCCGGACAGTTCAATACATTTCCGATTTTTACCTAGAGAACACCATGGCCGCGCATTTCGATCTTCCCGACATTCGTCTTTTCGTCAACATCGCAGAGGCCAATAGCCTCACTCGTGGCGCAGAGCGTTCGCATATGTCATTGCCCGCAGCTTCCATACGCATCAAAAATCTGGAAGAGGGTCTGGGGGTGAAACTGCTGTATCGCACCAGTCAGGGCGTCACGCTAACACCACCCGGTCAGGCTTTCATGCATCACGCGCGACTCGTATTGCAGCAGCTGACAGATTTGCGTGGTGATCTGGCCGAGTATGTGAATGGATCACGTGGTCATGTACGCATGCTGGCCAACACCACCTCGATGGCAGAGTTCCTGCCAGCCTTGCTACCCCGATTTCTGGCCTCGCATCCGGATGTGAACATCGACCTTAAGGAACGACTGTCCAATGACATCGTGCGCGCTGTGTCGGAAGGCAAGGTCGAGATCGGTATTGTTGCGGGTAATGTTCGCACCGAAGGGCTGGAAGCTATTCCTTTTCGCGAAGATCGATTGGTGCTGGTCACTGCGGAGTCTCATGAGCTGGCCGGGCGCGGCCGTATCGAATTCAGCGAGGCACTGGCGCATGATTTTGTCGGGATGCTGGAAGCCAGCGCGATTCACACTTTCCTGGCCCAGGCTGCCAATGAACTGAATCAGCAGATCAAAATTCGTATTCAAGTTGGCAACTTTGAGGCGGCCTGCCGGATGATTGAATCCAATGTCGGTATCGGCGTGGTGCCATTCTCCGCCGCCAGCCGGCATGCGCGTAGCATGCGGATCAAGACGGTTGAATTGTCCGATGAATGGGCAGTCCGCAAGCTGCAGGTGTGTGTGCGCAGCATGCAGTCGCTGCCGGCATTCGCTCGCGAATTGGTTGAATTGCTGGTCGCTGAAGCGCACGAAGTTGTCTGACATAGCGTGTCTACATCACGTGCCTGCATCACTTAGCTGCCGGTAAATCCGTGCTAGTCAGAGGGTTAAGTCGCCTCTAAGCGGCGCTTCCAAATTTCTGAATTGTTGGGCCTTGTGGGATAGGTCAGACTTTAGGATCCGAGAGTATCTGTAAGTTGGATACACTTCGGCCTCTAATGCGCCACCCCAAGGAAAGCCCATGTCCCACGCCAGCGACGCTCATCAGGATATTCGTGATGCCATTCGCGCATTGTGCGAGCAATTCCCTGCCGAGTATTTTCGCCAGATCGATGAAGAACGTGGCTATCCAGAAGCCTTTGTCGATGCGCTGACGCAAGCCGGTTGGCTGGCGGCGCTGATTCCTCAGCAATATGGCGGATCAGGACTCGGCATGGTCGAGGCCTCGGTGATCATGGAAGAAATCAATCGTGCCGGCGGTAATTCTGGTGCCTGTCACGGGCAGATGTACAACATGGGCACCTTGCTGCGGCATGGCTCGACAGCCCAAAAAGATTTTTACCTGCCAAAAATCGCCAAAGGTGAGTTACGACTTCAGTCGATGGGGGTCACTGAACCTACCACGGGTACGGACACCACCAAAATTAAGACCACCGCTGTTCGCAAGGGCGACCGCTATGTGGTCAATGGTCAGAAGGTCTGGATCTCGCGCATACAGCATTCCGATCTCATGATTCTTCTGGCGCGCACGACGCCGCTGGCCGAGGTGACAAAAAAATCCGAAGGGATGTCTATTTTCATCGTTGATTTGCGCGATGCGATCGGTCATGGCATGACGGTGCGCCCGATTCGCAACATGGTGAATCACGAGACCAACGAGCTCTTTTTTGAAAACCTTGAAATACCGGTAGAGAATTTGATCGGCGAAGAAGGCAAGGGCTTCAAGTACATACTTGATGGCCTGAATGCTGAGCGCGCACTGATCGCTGCCGAATGTATTGGTGATGGCTTCTGGTTCATCGACAAGGTCACCAAATACGCTAATGAGCGCATCGTCTTTGGTCGACCCATCTCACAAAATCAGGGCGTGCAATTTCCGATTGCAAAAGCCTATGTCAATCTTGAAGCAGCGAGTCTGATGCGCTACAAGGCTTGCGAGCTGTTTGATGCGGGTAAGCCCTGCGGCGCCGAGGCGAATATGGCCAAGATGCTGGCCGCCGATGCTTCCTGGGAAGCGGCGAATGCCTGTTTGCAGTTTCATGGTGGTTTTGGGTTTGCGTCCGAATACGATGTGGAGCGCAAGTTCCGTGAGACCCGCCTCTATCAGGTCGCGCCGATTTCGACCAATCTAATTCTGTCGTACGTCGCAGAGCATGTGCTTGGCATGCCGCGCTCCTTCTGAGAGGCTGTGATGAAAGCTACCATCGCTCCCAGCCAGCAATTGGCCGAGTTTGCCGCGAACCTTCAGTTCAGCGATATTCCAGAAGCGGTAGTACGTCGCGCGGAAGATTTGCTACTCGATTGGTTTGGCTCTGCGCTTGCAGGCAAGGTCGGACGACCAGTGCAGGTCATTGAAGCGATTGCGAGTGAGATGGGGCCACAGGAAGGGCGTGCCGAAGTATTGATCTCGCGTCGCATGACCTCGCCTTTGTTTGCTGCGCTGGTTAACGGTGCCTCTTCGCATTATGCAGAGCAGGATGATGTGCATAACGGTTCCGTGTTTCATCCCGCGGCCGTGGTTTTTCCCGCAGCGCTGGCGATTGCGCAGGATCGTGGATGCAGTGGTCAGGATCTGATCACGGCAGCGGTGGCGGGTTATGAAGCCGGTATACGTATCGGCGAATTTTTGGGACGTTCGCATTACCGGATTTTTCACACCACAGGCACCGCAGGTACGGTCGCCGCTGCAGTGGCGGCAGCGAGACTGATGGGACTGAATGCGCAGCAGATGCAGCACGCCATGGGCTCGGCGGGCACGCAGGCCGCGGGATTGTGGGAATTCTTGCGTGATGCGGCCGATTCAAAACAACTGCACACAGGCAAAGCAGCTGCAGACGGTTTGCTCGCCGCACTGCTGGCAGAAAAAGGATTTACCGGTGCCAAGCAAGCACTCGAGGGGCCGCAAGGCATGGGCGCGGGTATGTCGCGTGATGCCGATCCGGCGCGCCTGACTGACAGGCTGGGTCAGCGCTGGGCAACGATAGAGACCTCATTCAAATTTCATGCGTCTTGCCGCCACACGCATCCTGCTGCGGATGCTTTCCAGCAGGCGATGCGTGGACACAAGCTTAAAGCATCGGATATCACTGAAGTGATTACGCATGTGCATCAGGGCGCGATTGATGTGCTGGGTCGAGTGATCACACCTGAAACCGTGCATCAGGCGAAATTCTCCATGGGTACGGTGCTGGGCATCATTGCCTTGCATGACAAAGCCGGTGTTTCCGAATTTGAGCGACTGTATCTGGATCCCGCAGTCGCAGATTTTCGTGTGCGGGTGAAAATGGTGCTGGATGAAGAAGTTGATGGCGCTTACCCCGAGCGCTGGATAGGCAAGGTCACGCTACACACGCGCGATGGCCGCGTATTGCATGGCAGGGTGGATGAGCCCAAGGGCGATCCTGGCAACACGCTATCGCGACCTGAACTGGAACAAAAGGCACTCGCTCTGGCTGAGTTTGGTGGTGCAGCCACGGAGGCGGAAATGCGCGCTGTGTTTGCTACGCTTTGGAGTGTGACCAAGCTGCCTGTCGTGGGTCGTTTACTGTAAGCGGGTATTGCGTCTTCAATTCTAGTTTTTTATAAATGACAACACCCAGTGCATCCACGGAAGTATTGCTGCGCGCCGGTTCTTGCCAGGTACTTTTCTTCATCTCAACAGCAAGTTAAGATTGGGCGGTTACAGAACCCGCAAATGAGCCAGAACGATAAGCCAGCATGAGTTCGTCTCGAATGCTGCACCGCGACAAATAAGTGATGTTTTACCAGCGTTCATCAATTCAAAATGCGGGCTTTAAAAAACGCGGCTTGTCTGAGCGGCAAGGCTCGGTCAGACTGTTACTGGCGGTGCCATAAGCAAAACAAAGGTAAATAGCGGCAGTGCGTGACCCATTGCGTGCCGGAGACCCCTCAAATAAACCGCCTTATTCGTCGGAGACTACACATGAAGACGCATCAACTTCCCCGCCTTTTGTTGGGCGTAATTGCCTCACTGGTCATATCGACCGCGTCTGCGCAGAACAAGCCTACTGAACTCAAGGTCGGCATCACGACCTTCCTGTCCGGGCCTGCGTCCGTCTTTGGCGTTCCCGGTAAAGCAGCCGCTGAACTCTATATTGAGCAGATCAACGCAGCGGGTGGGATAGATGGTGTGAAGATCGTGCCGACGTTTATTGACGAAGGCATTGGTCCGGACAAGCTGCTCTCAGAGTATCGGCGTGTTGTGCAAGAGGGCGGCACACGGGTGATGCTGTCGGCCATTTCTAGCGGCAACTGCAATACGCTCGCGCCTGTGGCTGAAGATCTGAAGGTACTTAATATCATGTGGGATTGCGGTACCGAAAAGGTGCTGGAGGACCGTCGCTATCGCTACGTAACACGGACACAAGCCAACGCGACGACTGAAATGGTTGCGTCGGTGCTTTATCTGCTGCGTGTGAAACCAGACATTAAATCCATTGCCGTGGTCAATCAAGACTACGCGTGGGGTCGTGATTCCTGGGAGCTGTTCCGTAACACACTGCTCGCACTCAAGCCCGATGTAAAAATTGTGGCCGAGCTGTTCCCGAAATTTGGTGCAACGGATTATTCAACCGAGATCAGCCGGCTTCAGGCGCTGCGTCCGGAAGTCATTCTCTCAACTGCCTGGGGTGGCGATCTCGACACGCTGATTCGGCAATCTGCTCAGCGGGGCTTGTTCAAGAGCTCGCAATTCATTTTGCCGTTGGCAGAAAGCTCGCTTGAGCGCGTGGGCAATTCGCTGCCTGATGGCGTGATTGTTGGTGCACGTGGCGATCACTATTTCCTGCATCCGCAGCACCCGGGTAATCCCAAGCTGAAGGGCTTCATCAAAAAGTATCGTGAGAAAACCGGTTCGTATCCTATTTACGCCGTGTATCACATGGTGCAGGCATTGGATGCGCTGGTAGCTGGCTATCAAAAAGCAATCAAGGCGAACAAGGGCAAGTGGCCCACGACCGAGCAGGTCACCGATGGCATGCGTGGGCTGGAATTCCGTGGTTTGACCAACACCGTGAAGATCCGTGAAGATGGTCAGGGTCTTGAGGATCAGCTGCTCGGCATTACGCGTAAAACAGCCGCTTATGATTTTCAGACATTGGAGAAAATCGTGATTTATCCAGCGGATCTGATCACGACACCGGTCGGCAAAAAATCGCCTGAGTGGGTCAAGACGCTCAAGCCGGAGCTGATTAATCACCCGGACTTCAAGCAGTATTGATTCGATACGCGCATCGGGCTGATGCGCACATAACAAAGAAAGCAATCAATGCCGCAGGAGCTTTACATACTGGCGATTCTGGACGGCCTGTCCTATGCGGCCGTGCTGTTTCTCGTCGCGCTGGGGATGACGCTGGTCTTCGGCGTGATGAACATCATCAATATGGCGCACGGCAGTTTCTACGCGCTCGGCGGCTACATGGCCGCCAGTCTGGGCTTGCTCGCGACCTCCATGGGCGCATCACCAGCCTGGTCGCTGCTGATCTTGCCGATGGCAGCAATCATCATCGGCACGGTGTTTGGTGCGTTGATGGAAACGACGCTGATGCAGCGTATCTACACCAAAGATCCGATTCTGCAGCTGCTGGTAACTTTTTCTGCTTTCATGATCTTTGAAGATCTGCAGCGACTGGTGTGGGGCACGCAGCCGTACTTTGTATCTGAGATTGTGAATTATCTGGGCACCGCAGAGGTGCTCGGCATTACCTACACACGCTACCAACTCTTCTTGCTGCCTGGCGTGGCGCTGACGGTGTTCGTGGCCTTGCGCAGTTTTCTCAAGTACAGCAGCGTGGGACGTCAAATCGTCGCCGTCTCGCATCATCGCGAAGTATCTACGGCGCTTGGCATTAATGTGAAGCGGGTTTCCCTGCTGACTTTTGTGGTGGGCTCTATCCTCGGCGCACTGGCAGGTGCACTGGCGTCGCCTACGGTGTCTTGGGTGCCCGGCATCGGTGGCGAGATGATCGTGCTGTCGTTTGCAGTGGTTGCCACCGCTGGGCTAGGGCAGATTGAAGGTGCGCTGGTGGCCGCCGTGCTGATTGGTTTGGCGCGCTCATTTGCGGTGTACTTGCTACCTGAAAGCGAAGTGCTGATGCCTTTCCTGATCATGGTGCTGGTCCTGCTGTTCCGTCCTCAGGGTCTGTTCTCTGTCGCCACTGCGAGGCGGGTCTGATGTCGCGCGCAAAGATAGCCGTGGTTGTGCTCGCTCTGGCGGCCTTGCTGCTGCCCGTTGCGCTGCCATGGATCAAGACACCGCTGATCATGGCGACGGCGTTTGGTATTGCCGCGCTGGGAATTTCCATCCTGATTATTTCAGGGCAGATCTCTTTCGGTCATGCGCTGTACGTCTGTGCGGGTGGGTATATTGCCGCGTTTGCTGTTCGTGAGTGGGCGTTTCTTGATAGTGCGGTGTTGCTGTGTATTGGCGCGCTGACGGGTGCGGTGCTGGGCGTCATCATCGGCTCCTTCGTCGTGCGCTATCGCGGCATTTTCTTTGGCATGCTCAATCTTGCGCTGTCGATGGTGCTGTTTGCCGTGCTCGGAAAATTCTTTACTTACACCGGTGGTACGGACGGTCTGCGCTTGGAGCGCACACCCTTCTTTGGTGTAGCGATGGCGCGCGATCAGTTTGAAACAGTATTGCTGGTGACTTGCGTGGTGCTCGCACTGATACTCGGATGGCTGGTACAACGCTATTTGCGCTCGGTGGCGGGTCAGGCGTTGGCAGCGGTGAAAACGAATGAAACGCGTCTTGAGTACGTGGGTATCTCTGCCTATCAGGCGATGTGGATCGGCTACATCATCTCGGCGACATTGAGCGGATTATCGGGTGCCATGTTCGCAATTGCACAGGGGCTTGTCACACCCGAGATGGGCTATTGGGTACGCTCTGGCGAGATTGTGTTTGTGACCATTCTCGGTGGCGTGGGTCATCCGGTGGGCGCATTTATTGGTGCAGGCATTTTTGAATTCGTAAAGCTGTTTGCTGCAGCCTACCTGACGGGTGCTTGGCAGATGGTGCTGGGTATTGTTCTGATCGCGATGGTTTTTCTCGCGCCGCGCGGCATTTGCGCGATGCTTGAGACGAACAAATCAGAGGGAAGGGACCGCTGATGAGCGCGCCACTCCTGCAAACTCGCGACTTGCAACTGGCCTTTGGTGCCGTGGTGGTTGCTGATCACATTAATTTCACGCTGGAAGAGGGCGAGCGCCTCGCCGTGATTGGTCAGAACGGCGCGGGCAAGACCACCTTCATCAATATTTGCACGGGCCTCATACGGCCACAGGCTGGACAGGTTTTTTTCGAAGGTCGTGAAGTCACGCAGTTGTCTCCCCGCCAGATCGCGCTACGCGGCATGGTGCGCTCATTCCAGCTGCCGCAATTGTTTGTCGAGCATACGGTGCGCGATTGCATACGTATTGCAGCGGCAGGGAAAAAAGGTGGGCTGGGTATCTGGACTTCGCTGGCCAATGCAGTGCCGGCTTCGGACGTCGATCATGTGCTTGAGATGGTTGGTTTGTCTGAACGTGCGGACGAGCTGTCCGGCGCACTACCCGAAGGCCAGCGCAAACTGCTCGATATTGCGATGGCGCTGGTAATGCGACCTCGTTTACTGATTCTGGATGAACCTACTTCAGGTGTTTCCAGCGACGAAAAACATGCGCTGATGGGCACCATCATGGCAGCGCTGGATGAGCAAAAAATTACGGCGATCTTTGTCGAGCACGATGTGGATATCGTCTCGCAATATGCGACCCGGGTCGCTGCCTGGATTGCCGGCCGTGTCGCAGCGGATGGCACGCCCGAGCAAGTGTTGGCGGATCCGGAAATTCGCAAGAACGTGATCGGGGAATGAGATGCTGAAGATCGATCATGTCAGCGCAAGCATCGCAGGCAACACCGTATTGCGGGGTGTGTCGACCGAGTTCAATGCAGGCCAATTGCTTGCGGTTGTTGGGCGGAACGGCGCAGGCAAGACTACATTGCTGCGTGCGATCATGGGTTTGCTGCCACTGTCGGCGGGAACGATTGCGATGAATGGTGAGGATTTGTCGCGCGTACCGGCGCATCGTCGTACCAGCCTGGGTATTGGTTACGCACCGGAAGACCGGGTGATGTACCCGACCTTCAGCGTCGAAGAAAATTTGCGTCTGCCTTGTGATGTGCTTGGGCTTGATGTCAGCGAAATTGATCAACGCCTTGCGCGTGTCCTTGAGGTAGTGCCGCAACTGCGCGAGATGTTGCCGCGTTCCGGTTCAGCGCTCTCGGGTGGTCAGGGCAAGATGGCGGCACTGGGTCGCGCGCTGATGGTGGGTACACGTCTGGTGCTGTTGGATGAGCCCTTTCAGGGATTGGCGCCGGTGCTGGCGAATCAGTACGCTGAATCACTGCGAAGGTTGCATGAGATTTCACCGGACTTGTGTATCGTGGTGACGGAATCGAACCGCAGTTTGTTGCGTGATCTGCCGGATGCGACGTTGATACTGGAGCGTGGTGAGTTGGTTGAGGGTGACGGTGGTTAGCGTTTGGTTGATGTGATGGATACCTTTTTGCCCTTTGTGATCCTTAATCGGTTGAGTTTAGCAGGACGCTGTTAGGCAAAGAATTAAAGCTGTTTGTGAGTAACGAACGACACTGGATCCCCCCTTGCAGGGCGCGCACTGGCTTGTTAGCCAGTGCCGTTGCGCGGGCAGACCGCATGCGGTCTGAAACCCCCGCTTCACCTTTCGCCGGGATGACGATTTAAGGGCTGTCACCCTTGACACTGGCCTTCACGCGATCTTAGTTATCCTCAACCCACCGACGTCGCATTTTCATTGACTTACAAAGATTTTCAGGAGATTTTGCATGTCCACCATTCTCATTGATGGCCAGTGGCGCTCTGCCGTTAACGGGCAAACCATTGAAGTCATCAACCCCTGCGATAACAAATCCTTTACGACGATTTCTCGTGGCACATCAGCGGATATCGATCTGGCGGTGGCTGCAGCGCAGAGAGCATTAGATGGTGCATGGGGACGTATGACGGCCACTGAGCGTGGCCGCATCTTGATGAAGTTTGGTGAGTTGATTATCAAACATGCAGAAGAGATAGCGCTGATCGAAGCGCGCGACACCGGCAAGCCGATGACCGTAGCGCGGAATGACATCGTTGCCGTTGCACGCTATTTCGAGTTTTACGGCAGCGCTGCCGACAAAATTCATGGTCAGCAGATTCCTTACCTGAACGGCTATAACGTGCAAGTTGTGCGGGTGCCGCACGGCGTGACGGCCCACATCATTCCCTGGAATTATCCCGCGCAGATGTTTGGCCGCACACTGGCGCCTGCACTCGCGATGGGTAATGCCGCAGTGCTCAAGCCTTCCGAAGACGCTTGTTTGTCGGGCATACGACTGGCACAACTCGCGATGGAAGCCGGCTTGCCGCCGGGTGCGTTGAATGTCGTGACCGGTTATGGGTATGAGGCGGGCGCTGCACTGACTGCGCATCCGGGAATCAATTTTGCGACCTTTACGGGTTCACCCGAAGTCGGTGTGATGGTCCAGGAATCGACTGCGAAAAACGCGGTGCCCTGTGTGCTGGAACTCGGCGGCAAATCGCCGCAAATCGTCTTCAATGATGTGGACATGGACAAGGCCGTGCCCATTATCGTTAAGGCGATCACGCAGAATGCGGGGCAGACCTGTTCGGCGGGCAGCCGTTTGCTGATACAGCAGGATATTTATGAAACGTTCGTTGGTCGTGTTGCCGAGGCTTTCAAAAAAGTGAAAGTCGGTACACCGGAGATGGATCTGGATTGTGGTCCCATCGTCAACGCCAAACAATTCGCACGCGTCAAAGGTTTCATTGATCAAGCGGTCGCTTCAGGTGTGCCGCTACTCGCACGTGGTGTGTTGGCTGATGGCGTATCGCCTGAAGGTTATTTTGTCGCGCCCGCTTTGTTCGGTGCCGTGCCGCGTGATCATCAACTCGCATGCAAGGAAGTCTTTGGTCCGGTGTTGGCGGCCATGCCATTTTCTGATGAAGAAGATGCGGTCCGACTTGCAAACGCTACCGAGTTCGGTTTGGTCTCAGGCGTCTGGACTGAGAACGGCAGCCGTCAGCAGCGCATGGCGCAGCGCTTGCACAGTGGGCAGGTGTTCATCAACTGCTACGGTGCAGGTGGTGGCGTCGAATTGCCCTTCGGCGGCATGAAGCGCAGCGGCCACGGTCGCGAGAAGGGTTTCCTCGCGCTTGAAGAATTCAGCACGACCAAGACGGTCGTGCTGCATCACGGTTAATTTATTCGTTTAACTACGTTTTTTGCATTAATTCAAAGGAATACGGAGACATCATGGGACAGCTTCAGGGTAAGGTTGCAATCATCACTGGCGCCGGCAGCGGCTTTGGCGAAGGTATGGCAGCAGCGTATGTGCGCGAAGGTGCAAAGATCATCATCGCCGACCTCAATGCAGAGGCGGGTGAGCGCGTAGCCAAAGCACTGGGCGCGAATGCGAAAGCCGTGGCGTGCGATGTGGCGAACGCCGACTCGGTGAATGCAATGGTCAAGGCATGCGTGGATACCTTTGGTGTGCCGGATATCGTCATTAACAACGCCGGTACCACGCACAAGAACCAGCCGATGCTGAATGTGGATGAGAAAACCTTTGACCGTGTTTTTAATGTCAACGTTAAATCGATTTACTTCATGACGCAAGCGGT
>CANKWG010000032.1 GCA_947487325.1 Oxalobacteraceae bacterium
GATGGCCGATACCGTGTTTCTCTCACCCGCTGCGATGACATGGCTGCAAATGCGACCCGGTGACACGCTCACCCTGATTGCCGGTACACGCCACGTATCGCTTCGCGTTGCAGGCTCGTTGCTGCGCGCACGCCCAGGGCAGCGTTTGGCCGTGATGGATATTGGTAGCGCGCAATGGCAGTTCGCGCGGCTCGGGCAATTGTCGCGCGTCGATATCAAGCTGGTGCCAGGAGCAAATCGCGCTACGTTCAAGACGCGTCTGGAGCAAGCGCAGACCTCACTCGTCGTCGTTGAAACAGAAGATCAAGACAAGCGCACCGCCACCATGTCGCGCGCCTATCGCGTGAACCTGAACGTGCTGGCACTGGTGGCCCTATTTACTGGCGCATTTTTAGTATTCTCGACTCAGGCCTTGTCCGTAATTCGACGCCGACCGCAATTCGCACTCTTGCGCACACTGGGTATCACACGCCGGCAGCTGCTCGCGCAAGTGCTGATCGAAGGCAGCTTGCTCGGTGTCTTGGGTGCAGCGCTCGGTATTGCACTCGGCTATGGGCTGGCCGCGGCGGCTTTGTCCATGTTCGGTGGCGATCTGGGTGGTGGTTACTTTCCGGGTGTGCGTCCGACACTGGTGTTCAGTCCGGTTGCCGCGCTGATTTTTTTTAGTGCCGGTGCGGGTGTAGCTTTACTTGGCAGTTGGTCGCCGGCGATGGAAGCTGCGCGTGCAAAACCCGCCGCCGCCATGAAAGCAGGCAGTGAGGATCTGGCGCTCGCACCACTCGCGGTACCCTGGCCTGCGCTTGCTGCTATCGCGCTGGGTGCGTTGTTTACGATGCTGCCACCGGTATCCGGATTGCCCGTGTTTGGTTATTTATCGATTGCCTTGCTGTTGGTGGGCAGCATTGCATCGATGCCACGCGCTGCATCGCTGATATTTTCTGCACTGGTCCCGCGCTGGTCGGGCATGTTGGGCAGCCTTGCACTTGCACGTTTGGCCAACGCACCCAATCAGGCAGCGATTGCATTGGGTGGTGTTCTCGCCAGCTTTTCGTTAATGGTTGCCATGGCCATCATGGTCTCCAGCTTTCGTGTCTCTGTTGATGACTGGTTGCAGCATCTGCTGTCGGCCGACATGTATGTCCGTGTGCAAAATGGTGGCGATGCCGGCCGCCTGAGTGCAGAGGAACAGCAGCAGATCGCACGTTTGCCTGCTGTCGCACGCATGGAGACCACACGTCATCAACCCATCACGCTCGACCCCGCACGTCCAGCGGTGGCACTGATTGCGCGCACACTGAATGTAGATTCACCCGATCGCAGCATCCCTATCGTTGGTGAATCGCTCAAAGGTATCTCGCGTCCGGTCTGGATTTCTGAAGCAATGGTGGATCTGTACGGCTGGCAAGCAGGACAAACGGTGGAATTGCCGATGCAAGGCAAGTTGGAAAAATTCACGGTCGCCGGTGTGTGGCGAGATTATGCAAGGCAATCGGGTGCGCTGATGCTGCGTCTGGAAGACTATCGTGCACTCACAGGCGACCTGTACATCAATGATGTAGCACTCTGGCTACATCGCGATGCCAGTGCAGCACAACTGCGCGCGCAACTTGAATCACTACCCTTCGAAAGCTCGCTTGAATTCGCTGAACCCGGCGAAATACGCGCGATTAGCCTGAAAATTTTCGATCGCAGTTTCGCTGTCACGTATCTACTGGAAGGCGTTGCGATCATCATTGGTTTATTTGGTGTAGCCGCTACCTTCTCTGCGCAAACACTGTCACGCGCCAAAGAATTCGGCATGCTGCGTCATATCGGTATCACCCGTCGACAAATCCTTCTGCTGCTCGCCGGCGAAGGCGCGCTGCTGGCGGGACTGGCAATTGCTGCCGGCTTTGTGCTGGGTGGTTGCATCAGTCTGATTCTGGTATTCATCGTCAATCCGCAATCCTTTCACTGGACTATGAGTCTGCATCTGCCTTGGTCTTTGCTCGCCACAGTGGCTGTAGTTTTACTGTTGTCCGCAGCGATGACTGCGTTAATGTCCGGACGGATGGCCGTCGCAGGGAGCGCCGTGCGTTCAGTCAGGGAGGACTGGTGAAGTTTTTTACACATAGACTGCGTGTTTACACTCTGCTGCGCGCGCCAACGCTTGGCTCGCTGCTTGCGCTGATTTTTTTTCTGAACGTAGGCAATCATGTGCAGGCTGCCTCACCGGTGTTCACAACGGTGGTCCCGGGAAAGACACTGAACTTTCCACGCGACTTCGGCGCGCATCCCGACTTTCGCACCGAGTGGTGGTATGCGACGGGCTGGTTACAGACGCCAGATGGAGAATCACAGGGTTTTCAGGTGACTTTTTTTCGCTCGGCGACCGAGCATGATGCTGCCAATCCGAGTCGCTTCGCGCCGAAGCAACTGATCGTCGCGCATGCCGCACTCTCCGATCCTGCATTAGGCAAACTTATGCATGATCAGAAAATTGCACGTGCCGGCTTCGGTCTTGCGCACGCGGGCGAAGCCACGACCGATGTCAAGCTGCGTCAGTGGACGATGCGCCGCGATGCCGACGGACGCTACCAGATCGCTTTGCCCGCACGCGACTTCACACTGTCACTGACACTCACGCCAACGCAACCCGTGCTGCTGCAGGGTGAGCAAGGCTATTCTCGCAAAGGACCAGTCGCAGGACAGGCCAGCTACTACTACAGCGAACCCCAACTCAAAGTCAGCGGTCAGATCACGCGCAATGGCAAGCCGGTTACGGTGCAGGGCAGCGCCTGGCTGGATCATGAATGGTCTTCAACCTTGCTGGACCCGCGCGCCGTAGGGTGGGACTGGGTGGGTGCCAATCTGGATGACGGCAGCGCGCTCATGGCATTTCGCATACGCAGCGTGGATGGTCAGGCGCTGTGGCAGCATGCGACACTGCGCGATGCGAATGGCAAGCTGCACGCTATCAGCGCGGATGCGATACGCTTCACGCCGCTGCGGGAATGGCGATCGCCGCGCACCGGCGCCCGTTATCCGGTGTCCATGCAAATCGATATGAGCGATACACGCTGGCAGCTCACGCCTTTGCAAGACGATCAGGAACTGGATTCACGCCAGTCAACGGGCGCCGTGTATTGGGAAGGCGCCGTGACGATCGAGCGCAATGGCAAGCCGGCGGGACGAGGCTATTTTGAAATGACCGGCTATCTGAAAGCCTTGAAACTATGACCCCAAACACCGACCGCCCGAAAGCCAGAAGCGGACTCAAAACACTCGCCGGCCTTTTGCCTTTCTTGTCACCCTACCGTCGGCGCATCATCGCCGCCGGTATTGCACTGGTCATCGCGGCCTCTGCAACGCTGGCGATTCCCTATGGTTTTCGCCAGCTGATCGATCTCGGCTTCACGACGGCAGACACACAAAAAGCCGCGCAAGTGAATGTATATTTTCTTGCGCTCTTTGCAGTCGCCTGCGTGCTGGCTGCATCGACTGCAACCCGCTTTTATCTAGTGTCCTGGCTGGGCGAGCGTGTGACAGCTGACATACGCAGCGCCGTGTATGCGCATGTTCTGCGACAAAGTCCGGAATTTTTTGAAGTGACTCAGACGGGTGAAATTCTGTCGCGACTAACCACCGACACCACACTGATACAAACCGTGGTGGGCACCAGCATCTCGATGGCACTGCGCAATGTACTGCTGCTGATCGGTGGCTTGCTGATGATGTTCATTACCAGCATCAAGCTCTCGTTCATCATCATGGTGATGCTGCTAGCAATTATTTTACCGATCGTGATGATAGGACGACGCGTAAGAAAACTCTCGCGTGCGTCACAAGACAGAATTGCTGATGCATCGGGCCTGGCGAGTGAGCGTATGAATGCCATCGCTGTGGTACAGGCATTTGCACATGAAGTTCATGAGGCGCGTCAGTTCGGCAATGCCGTTGAACGTGCGTTCGGCACCGCGATTGACCGTGTACGTGCTCGCTCGATACTGACTGTGACCGCGATACTGCTGGTGTTTGGCGCGATTGTTTTTGTGCTGTGGCTGGGCGCGCACGCGGTAATGGAAGGACGGATGAGCGCGGGTGAGTTGGGCCAATTCATTTTGTATTCCGCTATCGTCTCGGGTGCCATCGGTGCCTTGTCCGAAACACTGGGTGATGCACAACGAGCTGCGGGTGCCAGCGAGCGCTTGCTGGAATTGCTGGCCGAACGTTCACCGATTGCATCGCCAGAACATCCCCAGCCCCTGCCCGCACGTGCGGCCAACGGATCCCGCCTGGAACTTGAGCATCTAAATTTCCATTATCCGTCCCGTCCCGATCAGGCTTCGCTGGCTGATCTGTCGCTCGATATTGCCCCCGGCGAAACCGTGGCAATCGTGGGGCCCTCAGGCGCCGGTAAGACCACGTTGTTTCAGCTGCTTCTGCGCTTTTATGATCCGCAAACCGGCAACATACGACTCGATGGTGTCGACATACGCTCTTTGAAGCTGCAGGATCTGCGCAATGCGATTGGTATCGTCCCGCAAGACACGGTGGTTTTCTCAGCGAACGCGATGGAAAACATTCGCTATGGTCGTCCCGAAGCCACCGATGCAGAAGTCATCGATGCTGCCAAGTTAGCGGCAGCCCATGAATTCATCGAGCGACTGCCCGAGGGTTATCAATCATTTTTGGGTGAGCGTGGTGTTCGACTATCCGGTGGACAAAGACAGCGCATCGCCATCGCGCGCGCCTTACTGAAAAATCCGCCCTTACTGCTGCTGGATGAAGCAACCAGCGCGCTCGATGCAGAATCGGAACGACTGGTGCAACGCGCACTTGAAGCGGCGATGGTGGACAGAACAACGCTGGTGATTGCCCACCGACTGGCTACAGTACAGCGTGCTACGCGTATTGTGGTAATGGAGCAGGGACGTATCGTGGAAACCGGTACCCATGCATCGCTGGTGGAGGCTGGCGGCTTGTATGCGCAACTGGCTGCGCTGCAGTTCAATACGCATTGAGCAATACGCACTGAGGCAAGAAACTTTTTTTGCTTCAGTTCGTTTGCGCCAGCCTCTCCATGATCAAGCGCTGTAATTCAAAAAACTCGTCTGAGTGACGCCCCATGTCTAGGCTGACTTCAAGCAACTCTCGCGCCTCTTCATCTTCCTCCAATGCCGTGTAGCACTCGGCCATGCGAAAAGCAGCGGGCATGAAGGTGGGATCCATTTGCAAAGCACACGCATGAAACGTCGCCGCCAGCAGAGGGTCACCCAAGCTCTGCAAAATCATGCCGGCCATGAACAGGAAACGAATATCCTTGGGGTTACTGATCGTCAGCTGTAAGGCCATCGGGAGTGCCTCTCGATACCGTTGCACTTGATAGAGCTCATACGCGCCTTCATACACCTTTTCAAGACGCTCGACCTCCGGCGCTGTCAACGATGCACGCTCAATGCCCTTGGTCAGCGTGTCTTGCAAACGAATAAGCTTGTCCGGACACTCGCCGGGGCTCTGGTTGACCAGTGCCAGGATCTGAGCGATCTCCGGCAATGGCGCGGGCTGGGAGGGTGTGCTGTCTTTCATCAACGCGCGCCAGAGGGCAGCAGACGCTCGGATACCCATTGTGCTACTGCATCGCATTCACGCAACTCGCTTCCCGTCAGCCCGCTCGGCCACTGCGTACTGGCCTCGCCACCCGACTGCCGGCGCTCGGTCAGCATTTGCTGTATCTGTCCAAAGGTGCGCTCAAACAGTGCGAGCCGCATTGGTGGTACTTGCGCCTGCTCGGTCCTTGTGGCGAAAGAGTCTGCTGAAGGACTACCACCCGGCGGAGTCAGGGGCGTGAGCGTCTGCGAAGCCATCGCTGGCCGTACCGACGCGGTTGAATTCTGTTGGGGCAATTGGGCGTGATTCAGCGGGATGGAAGAATTTATTTTGTTCATGGCAGTCTTTTGGCAAGGGTGAACAGAAAGACGACGAGTCCTGCAAGGTGAATGAAAATTGTAGGCATGGTCGCGCTCGGTTGGCCACACCTCAATGTATTCGGTTGTAAGCCCACCACAATTGAGCCCATCGGAGCACCACGCAACATGGCAAACAGGGTCGAGCTACCCAAGCCGGGGCTCACGCTACAATACGTACTTCCCTGGAGTCAATTGATGCGCCAATACCTCGATTTCATGCGCCATGTGTATGACCATGGCACCACCAAGACCGATCGCACCGGCACCGGTACGCGTTCCGTTTTCGGCTACCAGATGCGGTTTGATTTGCAGGAAGGCTTCCCGCTGGTCACCACCAAAAAACTGCATCTCAAATCCATCATTCATGAATTGATCTGGTTTCTGGCCGGCTCGACCAATATTGCGTATCTGAAAGAAAACGGCGTCTCTATCTGGGACGAGTGGGCCGATGCGAATGGCGATCTGGGTCCTATCTATGGTTCCCAATGGCGCAGCTGGCCCACGCCGGATGGTGGACATGTCGACCAGATTGCACAGCTGATTCAGCAGATCCAGTCCAATCCCGATTCGCGCCGGCTGATCGTCTCGGCATGGAATGTGGGTGACATTCCGCAAATGAAGCTGCCACCCTGCCATGCGTTTTTTCAGTTCTATGTTGCCGATGGCAAGCTTTCCTGCCAGCTGTATCAGCGCAGTGCTGATATTTTTCTCGGCGTGCCGTTCAACATCGCGTCTTATGCCTTGCTGACGCACATGGTGGCCGAACAGACCGGACTGGATGTCGGCGATTTTGTCTGGACCGGTGGCGATTGCCACCTGTATTCAAACCATATGGATCAGGTGCGCGAACAATTGTCGCGCGAGCCACTGCCCTTGCCCAAACTGGTTTTGAAACGCAGGCCCGCCACAATTTTTGATTACCAGTTCGACGATATCGAGATCGTCGGCTACCAGTCGCATCCCGCGATCAAAGCACCTGTCGCGGTGTAAAGCGCCGGCATCGACTATCATTCGGCGATCATGTCCGCTACCCTCACCCTGATTGTTGCCACCGAGCGCCACAACGGCATCGGCATCAACAACACCCTCCCCTGGCGACTGCCGGAGGATCTGGCGTTTTTCAAACGTACGACGACTGGCCATCCCATCCTGATGGGCAGGAAGACTTTTGAATCCATAGGACGGCCGCTCCCCAACCGGCGCAATATCGTCATCACACGCAATCCGGACTGGCAGCATGAGGGCGTCGATACCGCCAGCTCGCTGCAGCAGGCCGCTGATCTGGCTGGTGATGGCGAGGTGTTTGTCATTGGCGGCGCGCAGATCTACGCTGATGCGTTGTCGCTGGCTTCCCGACTGATCGTCACCGAAATCGACGCTGACTTTGCCTGCGACGCCTTCTTTCCGGCAATAGACCCGGCGGTGTGGATCGAGGTGTCGCGTGAGCCACATCACGCAGCCTCGCCGGGATTTGATTATGCTTTTGTTATTTATCATCGGCGCTGACGCCACAGTCCTCACAGATTGAGAACTCGATTTTTCCCATAACGACCTCATATCTGAGAAAATCCCGCATTATTTTTTGCCACTCACCCCCTCCGGGGCGATGAGGCGCACCAGGAGCATCCATGAAATTCCGCTTCCCCATCGTCATCATTGACGAAGACTTCCGCTCCGAAAATACCTCCGGACTCGGCATACGCGCGCTGGCCGATGCACTGGAAACAGAAGGCATGGAAGTGCTGGGCGTCACCAGCTACGGTGATCTGTCGCAGTTCGCGCAACAGCAGTCGCGCGCCTCGGCGTTCATCCTGTCTATCGACGATGAGGAGTTCGGCGGCGGCAGCCCTGAAGAAACCGAATATGCGCTGAAATCCCTGCGCGCCTTTGTAGAAGAAATTCGCTACAAGAACGCCGACATACCCCTGTATCTGTATGGCGAAACCCGCACATCGCGCCACATCCCAAACGATGTGCTGCGTGAACTGCATGGCTTCATTCACATGTTCGAAGACACGCCGGAGTTCGTCGCGCGTCATATCATTCGCGAAGCGCGCGCCTACCTCGACGGTCTGGCACCACCATTTTTCAGAGCAATGGTGCATTACGCACAGGATGGTTCCTACTCTTGGCACTGCCCTGGCCATTCGGGTGGCGTCGCATTTCTGAAGTCACCCATAGGTCAGATGTTTCACCAGTTCTTCGGTGAGAACATGCTACGCGCTGATGTGTGTAATGCAGTCGAAGAACTGGGTCAACTACTCGACCATACCGGACCCGTAGCCGCCAGCGAACGTAATGCGGCACGGATTTTCAATGCAGACCACTGCTACTTTGTCACCAACGGAACCTCGACCTCGAACAAGATGGTCTGGCACTCCACCGTGGCACCGGGCGATGTCGTCGTTGTAGATCGCAACTGCCATAAATCGGTACTGCACTCCATCATCATGTGCGGCGCGATACCGGTATTCCTGATGCCAACCCGAAATCACTTGGGCATCATCGGCCCCATTCCGGTCGAAGAATTCCGGATGGAGAACATCATGAAAAAGGTCGAAGCCAATCCCTTCGCCAGAGAAGCAAAGAACAAGATACCGCGCATCCTCACCATTACCCAATCCACCTATGATGGCGTGATCTACAACGTCGAGACCATCAAGGAGATGTTGGATGGCGAGATAGAAACATTGCATTTCGATGAAGCCTGGCTCCCGCATGCCAGCTTCCATGATTTTTACAAAGACATGCACGCAATCGGCAAGGACAGGCCGCGCGCGAAAAAATCGATGATTTTCTCCACGCAGTCCACGCATAAACTTCTAGCTGGCCTGTCGCAAGCATCGCAAATTCTTGTGCAGGAATCGGAGACCGTCAAGCTGGATCGGGACAGCTTCAATGAAGCCTATCTGATGCACATCTCCACCTCGCCCCAGTACGCCATCATTGCCTCCTGCGACATTGCCGCAGCCATGATGGAGCCACCGGGCGGCACCGCACTGGTCGAAGAAAGTATTCTCGAAGCGCTCGATTTCCGTCGTGCGATGAAAAAAGTTGACGAAGAGTGGGGCAAGGACTGGTGGTTCCAGGTATGGGGACCGGAAAAGTTTTCTACTGATGGCATCGGCGAACGTGATGACTGGATGATCAACGGCAAGGATGACTGGCATGGCTTCGGAAAGATCGAATCCGGCTTCAACATGCTTGATCCGATCAAGGCCACCATTGTTACGCCTGGCTTATCCCTTGATGGCAAATTCAGCGAGACCGGCATTCCTGCGTCCATCGTCACCAAATACCTTGCAGAGCACGGCGTCATCGTTGAAAAAGCCGGTCTGTATTCCTTCTTCATCATGTTCACCATCGGCATTACCAAGGGCCGCTGGAATACACTGCTAACAGCCCTGCAGCAGTTCAAGGATGATTACGATAAAAATCAACCGATGTGGCGCATCCTGCCGGAATTCGCGGCCGCGAATCCGCGCTATGAACGCACTGGCCTGAAGGATCTCTGCCATCAGATTCACGATATGTACAAGGCGCATGATATCGCTCGTCTGACGACGGAGATGTATTTGTCCGACATGCAGCCCGCGATGAAGCCCTCCGATGCGTTTGCAAAAATGGCGCACCGTGAAATTGATCGCGTACCCATCGATGAACTCGAAGGCCGCGTGACCGCCATCCTGCTCACGCCCTACCCACCCGGCATTCCGCTCTTGATTCCAGGCGAGCGCTTCAACAAGACGATTGTTGATTACCTACGTTTTGCGCGTGACTTCAATGAGAAGTTTCCCGGCTTCGAGACCGATGTACACGGATTAGTGAAGCTCGAGAGCGAAGGTAGCGCTGGGTATTACGTGGATTGCGTGAGGCAGTCGGACGCGTAGCGATAGTACGGAAGCGCAAAAAAATACCGGAGCCCGACTTTTATCGGACTCCGGTTTTATTCGGGGCAAACATCAAGCCTTAGGCAAAGTGACGCCTCGCTGACCCTGATATTTTCCGCCTCGATCTTTGTATGAGGTCTCGCAGACTTCATCACTCTCGAAAAACAAGACCTGCGCACAACCCTCACCCGCATAAATTTTTGCAGGTAACGGCGTGGTGTTGGAAAACTCCAGCGTCACATAACCTTCCCATTCCGGCTCGAAGGGCGTGACATTCACAATAATGCCGCAACGGGCATAGGTGGATTTGCCCAGACAGATCGTCAGCACACTACGTGGAATGCGGAAGTATTCAATCGTACGTGCGAGCGCAAATGAGTTCGGTGGAATGATGCAGACATCACTCTTGAGATCAACGAACGAGTTCTCGTCGAAATTTTTAGGATCGACGATGGTACTGTTGATATTGGTGAAAATCTTGAATTCGTCAGCGCAGCGAATATCATAACCATACGAGGACGTACCGTAGGAGACGATTTTCTGGCCGTTGGCTTCACGCACCTGGCCCGGCTCGAAGGGTTCGATCATGCCGTGGGATTCCGCCATGCGGCGTATCCATTTGTCGGATTTTATAGTCATCTTGGTAAAATTTATGTTGTATAGCTAAGCCCGAATTTTACGCTAACGCACCAAATGGCGAGCGTCCGGTCAGTCAGGCCACAGCGCAGCGAAAAATCAATAGTCAATCTGAACCTGGAAATACAGATCAGCGCTGCATAGCCTCCCACACCTTCTGCAGCCTCTTGACCGACACTGGCATCGGCGTCTTCAATTCCTGAGCAAACAGTGACACCCGCAATTCCTCCAGCATCCAGCGGAATTCCTGCATTTTCGGGTCACCCTGAGCACCGCCCTTCATCGCGCGCTGCCAGGGCATGGCCGCTTGTTGCCATTCGGCCACCAGACGCGTGTCACGCGCGGAATCTGTCCTGAGCTTGTCCATCCTAACCTGCATGGCTTTAAGGTAGCGCGGGAAATGCGCGAGCTGGGCGTGTTCAGTTTCTGCCACAAAACGTTTGTGTATCAGCGTCTGCAATTGCAACTGCATATCAGCTTGTGCCGCTGCATGCGATTTTAGGGCCTGCAATTTCTTAGGTAGCGAGTGGTATTCGCCAAGAATCTGCCCAATCAGACGCGCAATTTCATTCACCAGCAAATTCAGTCGGGCCTTGCCCTCATCGCGCCGCTGATTGAATTCTGCAGCATTGGTTGGCAGCGGCAATTGCAGACAGGCGCGCGACAGACCGGCCTGAATGATCTGATCGCGCAACTCCTCCTGTGAGCCCAGCGCCATGAATTGCATGCCCATCTGCTGTAAGCCGGGAACATTCTTTTCCAAATATTTGAGCTGCTCCTTGAGTTGCAGCGCGAACAAGCGACGTAGACCTGCGAGATGGATGAAGGCTGCCTCATTGGGATCGTCAAACACTTCAAGATCGCAATGCGTCGTCCGGTCTACCAGCGCTGGAAATCCAATTAAGGTCTGCTTGCCCCGCTGGATTTCCAGCAGTTCAGGCAAGGCATCAAACGACCAAGTGCTGAGATTCTGAAAGCCTGCCGGACCCGCAGCGCTGCGGTTGGCAGTGATCGCGGTAGCAGTGGTCGCCGAAGTTACGCCTGTCGTCGTTGCAGTAGCAGACAGACCAGCCGACCCTGCAATCGCCTCAACCGGCGCCGCCTGCTCGGCGATTTTCTGAAACTGCTCACGGGCTTGCGTTCCAAATTCAGCCTGCAATGCAGCGAGATTGCGCCCCATATCCAGCTGCCGACCATGCTCATCGATGATTTTGAAATTCATGAAATGATGCGTGGGCAGCGTTTCAATTTTGAAATCCGCTGTTTTGATCATGACCGTGGTCTGAGCACGTACATCAGCGATCACAGCATCCAGCAAACTACCCAGACCGAATTTTTTAGCTTCATGAACACGATCACAAAATCCTGCTGCATAGTCTGGCAATGGTACGCAATGACGTCGTAGTTTTTGCGGCAGGGATTTGAGCATCAAATGGACTTTTTCTTTCAGCATGCCGGGCACTAGCCATTCGCAACGTGCAGCTGATATCTGATTGAGCGCATACAGCGGCACCGCGAGCGTAACGCCGTCACGCAGCGAGCCGGGCTCGAAATGGTAAGTGAGCGCCATTTCAATACCCGCATGACGCATTTGCTTGGGGAATAAATCGGTGGTGACGCCGGCAGCCTCATGGCGCATCAGATCATCACGGCTTAGATAGAGAATTTTCGGATCAGCGACACTGGCCTTGCGCAGCCATTGTTCAAACCCAACCGCGTGGTGAACATCTTCCGGAATCAACTTGTCATAAAAAGCAGCTATCAGCTCTTCATCAACCAGCACGTCCAGACGGCGTGACTTGTGCTCCAGATTTTCTATCTCACGAATCAGCTTCTGGTTGTGTGCAAAAAATGGTGCACGGGTCTCGAAATCGCCATCGACCAGCGCACTGCGTATGAAGATCTCGCGCGCTTGCTGCGGATTTATCTTGCCGAAGTCTGTTCTGCGTTGACTGTAAACCACCAGACCATGCAATGTTGCTCGTTCATACGCTGAGACCTGCCCGCTCTTTTTTTCCCAACGCGGATCACCCCAGGATTTTTTCAGCAAATGCGCGCCGACTTTTTCCAGCCATTCTGGCTGTATCTGTGCCAACGTGCGCGCATACAGCCGTGAAGTATCAACCAACTCACCGCCCATCACCCAGCGACTTGCTTTTTTCAACAAGCTCGAACCCGGCCACAGAAAAAAACGAATACCGCGCGCGCCAAGATAATGCGGCTCATCATCGGCCTTGTAACCAATATTACCGAGCAAGCCAGTCAGCAAGGCGAGATGCAGTTGTTCGTAGGTCGCTGGCGATTCGTTGATGCGCCAACCCTGCTCGCGCACGATGGTGAGCAACTGCGAATGTACATCTCGCCATTCACGCAGACGCAGCTGCGACAAGAAATTACTGCGGCATTGTTCGTTCAGCTGGCGATTGGATTGTTTTTGGGCGATCGCCTCTTCAAACCAGGTCCAGATCTTCAAATAACTAATGAACTCTGATTTTTCATCAGCAAATTTTTTGTGGGCCGCGTCAGCAGCCGCTTGCACATCGACTGGACGGTCGCGCGGATCCTGAACCGACAGTGCTGCAGCAATAATCAACATTTCGCCCAGACACTGATGGTCGCGGCCCGCGAGTATCATTCTGCCCACCCGGGGATCCATCGGCAGTCGCGCCAGCTGACGACCCAGCTCGGTCAGTTCCAGCGCCTCATCGACTGCACCTAGCTCCTGCAACAACTGATAACCATCCGCAATCGCACGACCCAATGGCGGCTCGATAAAGGGAAACTGCTCCACATTGCCCAGCCTGAGCGACTTCATGCGCAAAATCACAGCCGCCAGCGAAGAACGCAAAATTTCGGGTTCGGTGAATTTTGGTCGCTGCAAATAATCTTGCTCGTCGTACAGGCGAATGCAAACACCCGCTGCCACGCGGCCGCAGCGGCCTGCGCGTTGATTAGCCGCCGACTGCGCAATAGCCTCGATCTGCAGCTGCTCAACTTTATTGCGATAACTGTAGCGTTTGACGCGCGCCGTGCCCGCATCGACTACATAGCGAATCCCGGGCACCGTGAGCGAGGTTTCCGCCACATTAGTCGCCAACACGATGCGTCGCGCATTACTCGTTTTGAATACACGCTCCTGCTCCTGCGCCGACAGCCGCGCAAACAGCGGCAAGATCTCGACATGCGGCGGATGATGCTTGCGCAGCGCTTCGGCAGCATCACGTATTTCTCTCTCACCGGGTAGGAAGACGAGAATGTCACCGGAACCCACTATGGCCAACTCGTCGACCGCATCAACGATCGCATCCATGAGATCGCGCTGTTCGCGGCTACGCGCGGCACTCGTGTTGGGTGTCGCAGTCGCTTTGGCTTGAGTGTTTTGCTCCACAGGCCGTTCAACAGGTCTGTATCGCACTTCCACCGGATACAAGCGTCCCGATACTTCAATTACTGGCGCCGGTTTACCTGCATGCTCAAAATGTTTCGCGAAACGGTCGGCATCAATGGTGGCCGAGGTGATGATGAGTTTCAAATCCGGCCGGCGTGGCAGCAACTGCTTCAGATAGCCCAACAGAAAATCAATATTTAAACTACGCTCGTGGGCTTCATCGATGATGAGCGTGTCGTATTGCCGCAGCAGCGGATCACCCTGCGTCTCGGCAAGCAGAATGCCGTCGGTCATCAGCTTGACCCACGCGCCCTCGGACAAGGTGTCATTGAAACGTACTTTGTAGCCCACATGCATGCCGGGCGGCGAGCCGAGTTCCTGCGCGATACGCTTGGCCGTTGAAGAGGCAGCGATGCGACGCGGCTGGGTGTGGCCAATCATGCCAAGCTCGCCACGGCCCAGAGATAGACAAATCTTAGGCAGCTGCGTGGTCTTGCCAGAGCCTGTCTCACCGCAGACGATGATGACCTGATGCTGTTGCAGGGCCTCCATGATGTCCTCGCGCCGGCCAGATACGGGCAGCTCATCAGGAAAACTGATCGCCGGCAGCGGATGACGCACTGGAATCGGTTTCGGGCGGGGAGCGTGGGCAGCGTGTGAAGCATGAGGCGCTGAAGCTACAGGGCGCGCAGGTCGTGCTTTTTTTGGGGAGTCGGGTGCAGAC
>CANKWG010000033.1 GCA_947487325.1 Oxalobacteraceae bacterium
GGCACAGGGCGGATGGATGGCAGGCAAAGTATTTGATCTGCCAGGCTCTTACCAAGCCGCGTTCATCAATGGCGTCGCCTGGAATCTGCTCAATCTTTCGATCGCAGGCTGGCTCTACTGGCGCATAGGCGGATGGCGTCGTGTTCGTTTGAACTGAATCACAAACGAAATACGACAGCCGTCACATCATCGCGCCGCAGATTATTGCCTTGCCAGGCGTCGAAATCTGCTTTCATTGCCTTTGTAATTTCGGTGACAGGCGCAGATGCCTTACTGGTGAGCACCGCTTGCAGTCGGCGATAGCCGTAACTAACCCGACGATCATTGGGCCCGCCAATTTGATCCGTGAATCCATCAGTGACTATCACGAAGGTGTCATCCTTATCGTAATTAATGACTTGAAGTTCTGGTCGATCATTTTCGGTCAGAAGTTGCGAATAACCCAGACTGATCCGAGCCGCTGGATGCCGCAGTACTTCACCCGAGATTTTCAGTTGCCATAACTCCAGCTTTGCACCGGCATACTCCAAACGTCGACGCTCGGGATCGATACGGAGAATACAAGCATCGCAACCATCATCACTTTCACTGTCAGGGCGGTCCTGATTCAGACCAGTACGTACATAGTGATCGAGTAATTGCAAAGCAGCGACCGGATCGTGATCCGTATCAGTTGCGTAAATACGCTCGAACGAATTACTCACTAGCAGTGACAGCATCGCGCCCGGTACGCCATGCCCCGTACAGTCGGCCACAGCCAGTACAAAAGGCCCATCGTGCTTCGATGAAGAGACCCACCACAAATCACCGCCGATGGTGTCTCGCGGCTCCCAGATGACGTCGAAGGAAGAAAATCTTCCCTCCAGTCGCAAGGCACGCGGCAACTGTCCACGCTGTAGACGGCTGGCATAGTTCACTGAACCCACCAGCATCTGATGCGCCTCATCCAGCTCCTTGTGCTGGGACGCGAGTTCTGCAGTGCGCTCGGCTACAGTGGCTTCGAGTTTGCGATTCTGATCCTCGACCAATTCCTGTTGCGCCCTCAGATTATCCGCCAGCTGTTCCTGTAACCAGCGAGTACGACTAACCACAGCCAGCGCCATGATTAGCGCTTCGCAGCACAAGCCGATGGACTGCGCAGTATTGGAATTCTGCATCAGCAGCCCAAAACCCGAAGGCTCGAGCAATGAGAAAGGTGAAGGCACACCGGCCAGTCCCAAAATGAAAATCGAACGAAATGTCAGATAGGGCACGATTGCATACATAAAAAACTTGGCAATCTTCAAGCCCTGACGGTAACGAATGAATGCAACGGTATAAAAGGAAATCAGCAGCAGCAAGGTAATGATGCCCATTGGCAGCCAGAGGAATTTTGCAGGGACATCATGAGGCACAAACGAGGTGAAAAGATAATGCCCTGCATAGATGGCGACATACAGGTACACCGCTTTGTGAACCATCGGGAAATGCTCACGGACATTGAGAAAAGATGCCGCAAAAAATGCATAACAGATGGCTTGCAAATAACCAAAACTGACAAACAAGGGCCAGTACACACTCTGATGTCCAAAGGTGAGACCCTCGACATCGAATACAAATTCGGATAGCCGCGGCCCCTCAGGCATGGAATTGCTCAAGATCTGGCAGAAAGCAACCACGATCCAGATGCTGTAGGCCAAGCTTGCGCCATCCTTGTTTTTCGCTGCCGAAAATGATCCGAATACGGCGAGTGCAAACAAGATGCCCAGCAGCACACCCTCAAGATAGAGACCGAAGCGCCGCGCTTCGGAAAATTTGAGTTCATCGTAGAAGTTGAGGCTAAAGCTCCCAGGACGTAGATTGCTATTTGCGCGCAACTCCGTGAGAACCAGTACTTCTTCACTCGCGTGCAGCGTAAAGCGAGTGAACTGGCTCTCCGTCTTTCTTGATCCTGAAGCGAATGGATTTGTATCTGTCAGCCGGTTATAAGCGGCATGAAAAACACCTGAAGTTTTTAGCGACTCGACACGGCCATCGGCACGTATCACATAACTGTGTAAGTTTCCCCAGCCCGAGGGATCGATTCGTAGAACTAGGGCTTCCGACAGACGGCTACTGAACTTCTGCGCCACCCAATAGCGATGACCCGATTTGATTTGCTGAATATCCGTAGGCCGCTTGAACGCCGCTGAAGACGCGATGACCCGAGAAATATCTTGCTGATCACCCGCCCCCTCTAGTACGCGGACATTCAACTTGTCGCTGAAGATGACGGGCGTCTCATTGCCCACTTCGAAAGCTGGAAGATCACTGAAGGCCAGTACATTCGAATAATTACCAAGAGCCAGCAGGCACAGCCAAAAGCAGATTATTTTTTTCATTATGAGTCTCCTCCAGCGACTGGCTCGGCTGGCCAGCTTTGTTAGTACGCTTGATCGTCAATACAAAAAAACTAAAATTTTATGCTGCTTGATACGGCAATATGAAATTGTATGGCCAGGTGTTTCAGTCCTCACTGATTTTTTCGGCTTCATCACTCGTCAGAAGAAAGACTTCCAGATCCCGGTTAAATTCACCCGCCGCATCCACAAACAAGGCATGACCCGCATCGCCGTAAATTTTCGTCTGCCCCTGAGGATGCTTGTCGACGAACAGCTGTGATTGCTCGATGTAGCGTGGTGTGATCGCGTACAAAATCGGTCGGGTCGTCGCATAGACAGCATCGCGATAATATTCACGCTCATAGGGCTTGCTCAGCACAGCAAAAGCATCCGACGGATTTTTTGCCAGACGCAACCCGGATTTTTCCACAGTTTCAATGAGATCCGCATCCGGTGTCGTTTTGAAAATCGCGCGCGCGAATTCCTTGATGTACTTCGTAAACTGCGTTTCCGTCATTTTTGAGCGTGCACTACGACGCGCTTTGGGCGGCTCTCCCTCACCAATCGAATTATCGATCAACACCAAGGCCGTCATGCCCTCCTGACCATAGCGCGTCAGATAATCCAGAGACTCCATGACGCCTAATGACCAGCCAAGCAAAACGAATCGTTTAGATTTCAGATGAGCGATGAACTCCTTGATATCACGCGCACGCAACTCTGCCAAACGTGGGCCGCGGTATATATCTGACGTGCCCTGTGATCTGGGATTAAGCGAATGGACCCGATATTTTTTCGAGAAATACTCCAGCTGCGGCTGAAAAATCTCGGCAGGCATCAGCCAGCCCGGAATAAAAATCAGATCAATATCACCTGATCCACCGGTGACATAGGTGAGGCGGACGCGATCGGAGGTGACAAAGGATTGCTCCTTAAGACCGTCGGATAAGGGGGCGGCAGCCCCGATTTGATGGCACATAAGCAGAATGAGGACGAAGCAGAAAAGTCCGGCGAATCGACGTATGGACAGTAACTTCATACGGCAGGTATCTGGCTGACCGATGCTCAATTGCTCACCTCAGATCATGTTGGTCTTTGTTCACGGGCAGCTTTTGCGACCCGCACAACCCAATCATACAGGGCGAATGGCCAGCGAGGCTTCTACAAGTACTACTGCGCCTTGCCACTGGAGAGGTCCAGCCAGCCTACAAATCGTCTGGCCATTTCACGATAGCCGGCAGGCGTGAGGTGAATCAGATCATTGGCCATCCAGGGTGGTGATCGCTTCATCAAGGCATACGCGCCACCCATCTCCCGCATCACGATCGACATGTCCCAAACCATGCATTGATACTCATCACCCAGTTCACTCTGAATCGCGGCCGCCTGCGCATGCCGCTGAGGGAAAGTCAGCAGATCGTAATGGGTGGTGACCTGAGTCTTGTTCACGGTCTTGCGTTTGTTGATTTTTACTTTGACAATTTTTTTGACATAGAACCGAGTCACACGATCACCCGGCGTGATCAGAATGCAGGCGGCTTGCGGCATTGCGGCGCGCATCGCGATCAAGATCTGACGATAATCTTGGCGATAGCGCTCGGGGTTCCAGTTGTTTCCAGTGACATCATTGGTACCGTAGGCGAGTACGACTGCATCATAAGATCGCTGGGATACGGCCGCTTTGAACAACTCGGGCTCGACACCACGCCAGTAATTACCGGCCGCACCCGCAACGCCGAAATTATCCAATACCGCACCTTGATGATCTTCGGCGAAGAGACCGAGCAAGGTCACGCTCTTTTGTTCACTCACACGCAACTCTATTCGGGACAAGGGCATTAACGCCTTGATCTCGACCACGCCGATCGCACGCGGACCCTGGGTGTCCAGCGTGCCGAGATTTTCACCATCAACGATCAAGTCAAAGGTACCACCATCGGGCTGCCGCAGGAAATGCAGCGCTACTTGATGGGCTCGGTATTTCGCATGCGTAGATCGGAGATCAATTTCCAGAGCCGCATGCGGCGAATTAGCGGTCATCGCATACAAACCCAAGCCAGAGAAAATTTTCGGCGAGTTGACCGTTCTTGGTGGCAGCTCTTCGTTCCATTCACCTGTTCGACAAAAAGCACTGACAGGGAGATTTAGACCGGGGCGACCATAAAGAAGATTTATATGACCCGCACCGCCAACACCATAGCGTTCTTGCAGCGCCTGTCGGAATTCAGTCGTGAAAAATTCAGCTGCCATATGACTACCGCCCCAAATACCTACGCGAGCGATACGCTGACGCGAAGCAGCAGACAGCGTCGCATGAAACTTTTTTATCCACTCCGATTTCGGCAAATTGCGACGCAGTTCTTCAGAGCTGGGCGGCGCAAGTGCTTTTTTAAGCATCGCCGCTTCCTCTTCTTCACTCAGTGGAATGATTTCCTCTTCGCTGCCTGCGGGTGCCGGATCTTGTTTCCGGTTATCTCCTTGGGAAGGTGTGGGGCGACGCTCTGGCGATTTTCTCCGTTGTGGTGTCGTACACTTCAACGCGTCCATATCTTTGCCGCCTGCGACACTAAATATCTGATGCGAGGCTTGCAACGTTGTCTCGGTTAGTGCTGCCTCCCCAGACACGGCGAGGGCCGGCAATAGAGTCGGCGCCAGCATCAGCAATAAACGACAAGCTTTTAATTTCATCATTACTGAGCTGCCTCAAAGCGCTGATAGCTCTGCAACAGCGCGTCGGAGAAGGCATTGCCGATACGGTGCAATCCTTTTTCAGTCAAATGATTCAGATCGGTCCAGGCCAAGCCTTGCGACAACCAGCGAGCGAACGAATCGCGACCGCCCATGAACTGCCATGTGTTCCAGAACGCACATCCATTGTCCAAACTGACTTGGCGCTGATACGTCACCATGCGCTCAATTAGCGGGCGCGAGGTGATACGACCATCATCATTGAGTACACCTTGATCCAGCGGGCTCATCACCAGACACGCAGCTTTGGGTGCACCCTGACGCAGTACTTTAAGCGCGGCGGTAAATCCCTCTTTGTAGACCCGTCCTTCAGGTGTCATCAAACCCCCGTGGTTGGTTTCATTCCCGCCCAACATGATGACGATCAGATCGGGATTACGGGCAGCGGTTTGTTCGGCAAGATGCGCCGGATCGAACTGACGTATGGAACCACTGGCAATACCAACGACCGCCGTCGTCTCCCAGGTGATGCCGCGCGCTGCTTCTATCACAGCACCATAGACTTCAAGATTGGGCTCAGCCACCGTGATTTTCACGCGGGAAATGGGTTCTGCGCTGTCAATGATCCATTGATCGAAAGCCTGATGCTCTACGCGCTTGATCGAATCGATTTTTATTCCATTGACTTCGAATGCAGGCACTTCGTCGCGTCGGGATTTTTGCGCATAAAGTTCGAGGTGCTCGCCCATCACTGCCTTCGGTTTAGGCGGCGAGATCAAAATCTGACTTTTTGCATGCGGCTTAGCCACCACGCCTCCCAGTCCGTAACGACCCTTATTCCCACCAAAAAGAATGGTTTGTACATTCCATTCGCCAGTTCGATCGACGCGCACATCATCGCGACGCATCCAGCGTGGATCCATACCAGCAACGAAAAACCCCGGACCACCATTACCGAAACTAGTCTGCATTCGGGTGCGCACAGTTTTAGCAATACCGTCACCTGCCAGCGTGGAATCGCCGTAATGCAGTACTCTAACCGGTCCTTGCTTACGCTCTTTGAGCGCCCGAAAAAAGCCGCTCAGATGCTCTTCGCCATACAAATGCGAGTTGCTGGTATTTTTCGTTGCGGGTACGGTGGTGGCTGCTGCCGCTGCTGCCTTGTCAGCATCGATTTTCTTTGGGGAGTCACCTTGAGGTGGCTCATTGGCAGTCTGCACCGCTGGCTTCTCGGTTGCAACGCTTGGTTGTAGTGCAATCGGTTCTTGTGCAATCGGCTCTTGCAGTATCGGTGCTGATGTCGTCTCCGAATTCGACCAGACCAAAGGACCCAAAGCCCGGGTGGGTCGGAATGACGCCATGTCAGCGATGTAATAGCTGGGCAGCACGGTTGCCAGACCAACGGCAAGTATCGCCAATACATGAAAAGGGGCAGCCAGTCGGTCGTTTGCAAGCATCGTCAGAAATTCCTGTAAATGAAATTCAGCGCCTGACCACCTGACAGATAAGCGCCTATCAACAAGACCACACCAAAGACAATTCCTTGAATGAAAGGATGCCGCCGCTTAAACGCCGTGCGTGTCGCTTCGGTCACCCAAGCAGGTGCAAAGCAAGACAAAACACCCGCGATCAAACAAACCCAGAACATAATCGCAAAGCGCGGCGAGCCTGACAATTCTGATTCAAATAGATATCCCGTAAACGCTGCCGCATCATCAAGCGTCGGTGTCTTGAACAGAATACGGGCAACGACCACAAAACTGAATGTGGCGATCCATCCAACAATTAGTAGGCGCTTTTCATACGTTACTGTCCAGGTCTCCCACCAACTCTGAAAGCGCAACCAGCGATTCATGCAGACGGCGGTGCCATGCAATAGCCCGTACAACAAAAAATTGAGCGTCACGCCATGCCATACCGCCAATAGCAAAATCGAAATCATTACATTGCGATAGATTTTCCATCGCTCGACTCTGCTACCGCCCAGAGGGTAATACACATACTGAGTGACCCAAGCAGAGAGACTCATATGCCAGCGGCGCCAATATTCTGCAATCGATGAAGCGTGATACGGACGATTGAAATTTTCTGGCAGCCTGAGACCCAACAGGCGAGCAGAACCAATCACGACATCGGTGTAGCCCGAAAAATCCAGATAGATCTGGAAGGTATACGCCAGAAGTGCGATCTGAATTTCTAGCGATGAAAAGCTGGCCGGATCGGTGAAGACCGGATCAACACCCGCCTTGGCGATCACATCCGACAAAATGAGTTTCTTTACCAGGCCACGGACGATGCGCCACAAACCTTCGCGGATATCATCACTGTTGACATCGGACCTGTTGACGAGCTGATTGACGAAATCCGATGCACGCAGAATTGGTCCCGCCGCCAGATGCGGAAAAAAAGTCATGTACACCGCGTAATGCGGCCAAGCACCGGTATCCAATTGGCGGCGGTATCGGTCGACGGTGTAGCTCACCGCCTGAAAGGTCATGACCGACAAACCCAGCGGCGGCAACCATCCTGTAAGACCCTGCGCTTCCAGCCAGGCCGGATCAACCAGTCCCCACAAACCTGCCTTGACGAATTTATGCAGCAGCAGTGGACTGATTTCAAGCGCGATCAATAAGCCCAAGGCTTTTCGATTCCGCGGGCAGTAGCGCTGAATCAGCGCCACACCCCACCATGTCACGACCAGCAGGACCAAAATCAGCAGAAAGTTGGTCCAACCGTCCGACCACAGTGTGATCACACCACCCAGCAGCAACAGACACAGGCGCGTGATCTGAGATTGGCTTAGGAGATAAAGCGCAACCAGTATCGGTAGCGCCAGCAGGTAGTTGGAGGAAACCAAACCGTACCGACCTTATTTTTTACGGGTGGCCGTGATTACCGCATAGGTACCGTCTTTGTAATACCCCATACGAAAATTCAGTGGTCGGATATCTTTGCGATCTTCAAAGGCTTGCGCCAGATCCCGCTGGTAGGCATTGAAGGCATGGTGCGCGCGCTCGAATTTTCCATAGAGCTGGGTGTTGAAGCCGGCATCCAGTTTGGTGTATTGAATACCGGTTTCATCCTGAACGATGAAGGGCGCATTGTTGATCACGGCATCCGCCGTCATCGAGAAGGTCTTGTTTTGCGGCAGATGCGATGCGGCTTTGAATAAAGTCGGATTGGAAGCCAGCTGCTTGATCAGCGTGTAATTTTTGGGTGATGCCTCGAGGCCTTTGTTGGATAAATCGATACGCAGATAGTCCAGCGTCACTGGCCTGCCGTTCTTGGTGAGTTTGAAACGTACCGAGGTCCACTCTTTGGTCGTGGCTGGCAACTCGATGATCTCGCCCTTCTCATTCCAATCGACTGGTACGACATCGTTGATCACGAAGCGCTGGAGGCGCAATGTCGTTGCCAACAAGGTGCTCGCACCAATGTGTACACGATTCTGGTACACATATTGATCCAGATACTCTGTGACGAAAAACCCATCACGCCCATAGTTCGCCCAAGCGGAGGTCAGCACGTTCAAGGTCTGATCCAGCGTGCTTGCGTTAAGGGTCCGAAGATCAATCGGCTGATAGGCACGCTGCATCGCCACCATGACATAGCGCTGAGCATTCGGATACATCTGATAGACGGTTGAAAAATCCGGCCCTGAAAACGGGTAAAAAACTGTTTCACTAAAAGCTGGCACTTCTTTCTGAGACCACGCCATCATGGGATTGGCGATTTTCGTGACGTACTGGGTCCAGTTTGAACGCACCTGATTTGAATAGCGTGTCCACTGCTCGGTGTTCAATGCAGGAGGTAAGCCTGATTGCAATGCCGTACCGGACAACAACGTGGCGGCTTCCTGAGTACTGACCGGCGGAGTGCTTGGATTCGCATCCGCTGCCTGAGCTAACTGAGCTGCATGTGCAAAAACAAACGCTGCAATAAAGCCGGCAGCGCCGGCGAAAGATACTTTCATTTTGATTTGTGAGTTATTAATTTAGAGAGACGCTGGATAGTTCCACGACAGCGAGCCAGCTTGCGTGAGCGTGAAATGCAGAGGCCAGAGGAACAAAGACTCGGGCGCCTTTACCTCGGCCGAAGCATTATCAATGTCATTTAATTATTACTTTATTTAATTTCGATTGTACCAACAGACCTCTTAGAAAGTTCTGATTTTTGTTCCATTAACTTAATGTGACCATTATAAAAATTACTATATTGGTAATAGATAATACGGGAAGGGATTTACATGGATACTATTTGGCTGAGTTATTTTGATTTCAGACCAGACAGGCGCTGCAAAACATAAGCGGCCGCCTGACTTTTAAGACGAATTGGCACAACCCATGAAACAAACGATAGTGACACTGGACATGGAAGGTGTTCTGACACCGGAAATCTGGATTGCCGTGGCCGAGAAAACCGGCATTGAAGCATTACGCCGAACGACGCGGGACGAGCCGGATTACGACAAGCTCATGCGTAGCCGTCTAGAAATACTGGATCAACATGGACTGACCCTGTCCGCGATACAAGCCGTCATTGGTACCCTGGAACCATTAGCGGGAGCCAGAGATTTTCTGGATACCTTACGCTCGAAAGTCCAGCTGCTGATCCTGTCGGATACGTTTGAGCAGTTTGCTGCGCCCTTCATGCGACAACTGGGCATGCCCACCCTGCTTTGTCACACGCTTCTGGTCAAGGATGACCGCATTGTCGACTACCGACTTCGGATTCCGGACCAAAAACGTGCCGCCGTGCTGGCACTACAACGGCTTAACTACCGCGTAATTGCCGCGGGAGATTCGTTTAATGACACCAGCATGCTGGGAACGGCGGATGCAGGATTCCTGTTTCACGCGCCCGCCAATGTCAAAGCCCAATTCCCGCAATTTACGGCGGTAGATGCTTATGACGATTTGCTGTCACTGATTGAAAATGCGATGCACTGATAATTAATTATTAATTTTGCAATTTTCATCGAACGCAGTCCTACGGAATCATAAATAGGTATCAAAGCTTTATCAAAACCGCTGATTACTCCATATAATCAGCGGTCTGCATTTTCCGAGTATCGCTGTGACGCACCAGCAGAAACATTCCGACTATCTGCCGGGCCTTGAGGGCTTGCGTGCATTCGCGGTAGTCGCCGTCATCCTGTATCACCTGGATATTCCCGGCTTGTTTTCTTCGGGTTTTCTTGGCGTCGATATATTTTTCACGGTATCAGGCTTTCTCATCACGGCCCAATTAATCCGGCAATTTCAGAAAGATCGCACGATCGACATCGGCATCTTTTATCTAAAACGAGCACGGAGATTATTTCCAGCGGTGCTGGCATTGCTTGTTTTTTGTGTTCTGGTCACTGAGTGGTTCGTCCAGGATGCTGCTTGGCGCACTCGCTCCGACTTGCTGCCTGCGCTTTTTTATTTTTCGAACTGGTGGCAAATCTTTTCGGAACAATCGTATTTTGAGATGTCCGGCCGCCCTGCGCTGTTGCAGCATCTATGGTCGCTGGCGATTGAAGAGCAGTTTTACATCGTATGGCCTTTGCTACTGCTGGTCATATTGCGTCACTTCCGCGAGCGCGGCGTTTTGTTCGTTGCAGCGGGTCTCGCGCTACTAAGCTCGGGATGGATGATTTATTTATCTACCCGGTACGGCTATCCCCAGTCTCAGGACCCGAGTCGCATTTATCTGGGAACAGATACGCATACCATGGGATTGTTTCTGGGAGCTTCTTTGTCTGCTGCCTGGAATCCCTGGCAAACACCTGCATCGCCCGGGACACAATTCACCCGAGCGATGACTGATTTTCTGGGGCTTATCTGCCTCAGTGCGCTGTTGTGGGCGATGTTGTTCATCAGTGAATATGACCGCGCCTTGTATCAGGGTGGCTTTTTCTGGGTATGTCTGTTTTCGATTGGCCTAGTGTTCGCTGCTGCGCAAAAAGACAGCACAGTATCCGGATTGATGAGTATTCGTCCACTGGCTTGGCTAGGCAAGCGATCCTATGGTCTGTATTTGTGGCACTGGCCTGTCTTTGCCTTGCTACGACCGGAATTCGAATTATCAGATAACGCCTGGGTTCAAGCAGCGATACGCCTGACGCTCACTCTTATACTGACCGAACTGTCTTACCAGTTGATTGAAAATCCAGTCAGAACTGGCGAGGTATTTCGATGGCCGGCTCAGAAACGCTATGGATTTTATTCGCTGTGTTTGATCGGCGCTGCATCGGCAATTCTTACGATACAGATCCGTCCTGCGCCGCTTGAGAAAAACATAGCAACAGCCAATCAGAACACTGATGAACTACAGCAAGCCGAAGATGAACCGCATGAGAGCGAGATTGCAGCCCACCGCACGCGGGCTGCGTGCATTCGCTCCGTATCAAATAAATTTCCTTTCAAATCAAAACCACTGATCACAGTGCTCGGCGACTCGGTATTGCTCGGGGCGAGTGATCACATGGCAAAAAAAATCGAAGGCCTAGAGATTGATGCAGCGATAGGCCGTCAAGGCAAGGATGGATTAAACAGAGTTCATGAGCTAAAAGAGCGAAATGAATTAGCCGACATCGTGGTCATTCATTTAGGTACGAATGGCTATTTATATGAAGCGCAAGTCAGGGAATTGATGACATTGCTCTCTAATGTGCGCCAAGTCATTTTTATCAACGTCAAAGCCCCTCGCCGCTGGGAAAAATCCAATAACGATTTGTTAAAAAATATGAGCAGGGAATTCCCCAACGTCAAATTAATGGACTGGCGCTCCATTGGGCAAAGTCACAAAGAATATTTTGGCAAAGACCATATTCACCTGACAAAAAAAGGCGTGCGGGCAATGACGACAGAAATTCTTCGTTTATCTGAACTACCGGCTTCCACAAACAATGAGGTCAACAAAACTCTCAAGGTGGTGCCTTGCAACGTCGGCAACAAGCGATTACGGGCCAGTTAATGAATACTTACAGAATAAAAAAACGTCTCGCGTAAATTGATGCCTGCACCGAAAAAAAAATATCTGATGATGTCGCTGGTGATCGCATTGCTGCTTTCGCTGGTCGCTTATCTTCTGCTGCGCACGGCACCCATTACCGATCCGATGCCAGCGCAGACTGCGACTGCACCGCCAAAGCCTCTACCGGAGATACCTACTCCAAAACCAGAAAGACCAAGCGTACAACGCATCCTGTTTGCAGGCGATTCGATGATGCAGGGTATTGCACCGATCATCATGCGACAGTTGAAAGCATCACACCCTGAATGGCTACTACGCAATGAAAGTCAACAAAGCACCGGATTGACTGTCAAGCGCCGGCTTGATTGGGTTCAAAAAATAAAAACTGAAATCGTCGAGCATAAGTTAACCACCGTGGCTGTTTTTCTCGGACCGAATGATCCTTGGGATATCTACGAGAAAAAACAAGTGATTCGTTTTCCGTCACCAGAATGGGAGGCGATCTATAGCGCAAGAGTCAGTGAGATCTGCGAATTTGCGAAAGAAAAGAAGGTACATCTAATTTGGATTGGCCTGCCGACCATGAAAGAAAAAAGAGTACACAGCGGCGCCACCGTACAAAATCCGATTTTTCGCGATAACATGAAACGATATGGCTTTGATTTTATTTCAACCGAAGCACTGATCGGCTATCTGGATCAACCCTATGTTCGCGCCATGGCAGATGAAACAGGAAAAAAAATTAATCTTCGCGCCGATGATGGCATCCATTTCAGCCCACAGGGCCTGCAAAGAATCGCAGCGGCCGTTGTAAAGACAATCGATCCACCCAACAGTAATTGAGATGACAAATCGTATACACGTATTGAAAATCGCCATGCAGCAGGCTTGCCGCATATGCTGAGGCATCCATTGATAGCGAATGCGCGCGCCGCTACAGCGAGTGGCATTAGCCTGTTGCTCATGTTGATAGCCTGGTCACCCCTCAACTCACTGGCGATCGAGCCAGGGCGGCATTTTGTTTTTCAGCAAAGCTCGGTCATTGGTGATCTTCAGTGCCCTGTAAAAAACAAAACAAATCTGACACCTTCGCCGCCGAATAAAGACATCCTTGAACCGCCCAATGCCGAGGAACTGGATGAGCTGGGCATACTGACAACCCGCCTGGGCACACCTGCCAAACAGAATTCGGCTTCGGCTTCGGATATGACACAAAGCGCCCCGGTAGTGACGCGCCCCGGCAGCGCGCGCTCCCAAGCAATGCGAGTCGGCATCTGGGGAGATAGCCATCTGGCGGCCGGGTCCTTTTCATATGAGCTAAAGCGAATTTTTCTGGCGCAAGGTCTCAAGGCCCGGACCCAATTTATCCCCTTCACGATGGGCAGAGCCGGCGTGAACTTGCCATTGCGACGGCACTGCATGGATAAATGGAAATCAGATCTGGCTTACGTAGCACGCAACACCGGCATACCGACCGGCGTCGGCCTGAATGTATTGAACGGTGAGACTGAGGCTTACCTGTGGTTTGATTTGCGTAATGAATCCGGAGAAGCCGATGTGAGCAGCGTTGAGCTTTTTTTCCATCAGGCGCCGGGGAACGGCAGTATCTCGATTAGTGTCGATGATGGTCCGGAAAACAAGATCAGTCTGGATGGCACGCAAGGATTTGGCTCGCTGACTATCATCGGCAATCATCCACTATCACTGCTGAAAATTCGCGTGACCGAGATGCCCGTACAGCTGAACGGTATGTTTCTGAACTATCGGCAGGCACCCGCTGCGACGCTGGACTCCTTTGGCATACCGGGCGCCACGGTCCGCGCATGGCAGCAGCTTGATCCCGTATATTTTTCAGAGTACTTCAAAGACAGAAAATACGATTTGGTCATGCTGGAATACGGCACTAACGAGGGTAACGCGGCACCCTTTGATGCAGTGGGCTATGCAAAGACACTAGAGCAGTCACTAAAAAATCTGCGGCAAGTGTTCCCGAAATCAGAATGCCTGTTGATTGCGCCTGGCGATCGGGGCGTTCTGATACCTCGCTCACGCAAAGTCAAAAAACCAAATAAAAACAAAAGCGCGTACGCAAAAAGAGATAAAGACGGGCAAAAAATCAAACCGCGAGACCGCGTGACTTACGAATACTCGGCGGTTGACTTACTGCGCTTTTCTGCCATTCACGAGAAAATTTCGACGATTCAAAAAGATGTCGGCGCGCGATATTCGTGCAAAGTTTGGAGCATGCAGACCGCGATGGGTGGGCAGGGATCATCCTATGCATGGCTGCTGGCCAATCCGGCATTGATGTCGAAAGACCTGACCCATTTCACGATCAAAGGTTATCAACGTCTTGCCCAAGAACTGGCATCTAGTCTCGGGTGGAAAAATGAGTTGGGCTCGCCATCAGTCCCGCCGGCGGAGCAAACGGGTGACGACGGCGCGCCAAAGCAAGAACCTCTACCAAAGTAAGTGTTAGAAAACCTCGCGGTGGCTTGCGAGGCATCCTCAATACCTACGTAAACGATGATTACTTTTCAGGGTCCTCTGCAGCAGTCGTCGGTGTCCCCTCG
>CANKWG010000034.1 GCA_947487325.1 Oxalobacteraceae bacterium
AGCTGCCGGAAGGCAAGGAGATGGTCATGCCGGGTGACAACGTGTCGATCACGGTCAAGCTGATCAACCCGATTGCGATGGAAGAAGGTCTGCGCTTTGCGATTCGCGAAGGCGGCCGTACCGTTGGCGCGGGTGTTGTTGCCAAGATCATGGACTAAATAGACGCAAGACCACACAGGTCTTGTGTTCGATATACCGCGAGCGACAGTTCGCTCGCGGTTCGCTCTTTTAAGGAAGCATCATGGAAAAGCAAAAAATCCGTATTCGTCTCAAGGCGTTTGACTATCGTTTGATCGATCAGTCCGCACTCGAGATCGTGGAAACCGCCAAGCGCACTGGCGCGGTTGTTAAGGGCCCAGTGCCCCTGCCGACACGTAAGCAGCGCTGGGACGTGCTGCGTTCCCCACACGTGAACAAAACCTCGCGTGATCAGTTTGAGATTCGCACGCATCAGCGTCTGATGGATATCGTCGACCCTACCGACAAGACCGTCGATGCACTGATGAAACTGGATCTTCCGGCTGGCGTGGACGTAGAAATCAAGTTGCAATAATTTCGGTAAGTTGTGCGAAACAAGCCGCCGCAAGTACTTGTGGCGGCGTGATTCTCACGCTATAATTGCCGGCTTCGGTAAAAGCACGTATTTTCCGCGCTTTTTCGTTTCAGTTTTATAAACATCAGCCCTGCCCAATCGTAGGCGGGAATGGAGAAAACAATGAGCCTGGGCCTTTTAGGTCGCAAGGTTGGCATGATGCGCATCTTTACGGATGACGGGGATTCGATTCCTGTGACCGTTCTGGATGTGTCTGACAACCGTGTGACACAAATCAAAACGCCTGAAACCGACGGATACACTGCCGTCCAGGTTACTTTCGGTAAGCGTCGCGCCTCGCGCGTGACCAAACCCGCCGCTGGGCATCTGGCTAAAGCCGGTGCTGAGGCAGGTACCGTTCTCAAAGAATTTCGTGTTGATGCTGCCAAGGCTGCTGAATTCAAGCCGGGCGATACCGTTGCTGTCAGCCTGTTTGAAGTCGGCCAAAAAGTCGATATTCAGGGTGTGTCCATCGGTAAAGGCTATGCCGGTACCATCAAGCGCCACAATTTCCGCTCTGGTCGTCAAACCCACGGTAATTCCCGTTCGCACAATGTGCCGGGCTCCATTGGTATGGCGCAGGATCCAGGTCGTGTTTTCCCTGGTAAGCGCATGACAGGTCATATGGGTGACGTAACCCGGACCGTCCAGAACCTCGAAATCGCGCGCGTCGATTCTGAGCGTCAGCTCATTCTTGTCAAGGGTGCGGTTCCTGGTGCGAAGAACGGTCAGGTCGTGGTTTCCCCGGCGATCAAAGCCAAAGCAAAGAAGGGGGCTTAATCCATGGAACTCAAGCTCCTGAATGCCCAAGGTCAGGCATCATCGAATGTTGCGGCGCCGGACACCATCTTCGGTCGTGACTATAACGAAGCGCTGATTCATCAAGTTGTCGTTGCCTATCAGGCGAACGCCCGTAGCGGTAATCGCAAGCAAAAAGACCGTGAAGAAGTTAGTCACACCACCAAAAAGCCATGGCGCCAAAAAGGTACCGGCCGCGCTCGTGCTGGTATGTCGTCTTCGCCGATTTGGCGTGGAGGCGGTCGTGCATTCCCGAATAGTCCTGACGAGAATTTCTCTCACAAGGTCAACAAAAAAATGTACCGCGCTGGTATTTGCTCGATTCTTTCGCAGCTCGCCCGTGACGGTCGTTTGTCTGTGATCGAGGAGTTGTCGGTCGAGGCACCAAAAACCAAACTGCTCGCGCAGAAGCTCAAAAACATGGGTCTGGATTCCGTGCTGGTTATTACCGACAGCTTGGACGAAAACCTGATGCTGGCTGCGCGCAACCTGCCTAACGTGCTCGTGGTTGAGCCGCGTCAGGCAGACCCAATGTCGCTGGTGTTCTTCAAGAAGGTCTTGATCACCAAGCCCGCGCTAGCAAAGATTGAGGAGATGCTGGCATGAGCGCAGTCATCAAACATACTGAAGAGCGCCTGATGAAAGTGTTGCTTGCTCCGGTTATCTCGGAGAAGGCTACTTTTGTCGCAGAAAAAAATGAGCAAGTGGTTTTCCTGGTAACGCAAGACGCTACCAAGCTCGAGATCAAGGCTGCAGTTGAGCTGCTGTTCAAAGTTCAGGTCGAGTCCGTGCAAGTGGCTAATCGTGCTGGCAAGGTCAAGCGTTCAGGTCGTTTCACGGGTCGCCGCAACAATACGCGTCGTGCCTTTGTTTGCCTTAAGCCTGGTCAGGAAATCAACTTCACCGAGGAGGCTAAATAATGGCACTCGTTAAGTTAAAACCCACATCGCCCGGTCGTCGTGGCATGGTCAAGGTGGTCAATCCTGACCTCCATAAAGGCCGTCCTTTCGCGGCGCTGGTTGAAAAGAAAAGCAAGTCAGCGGGCCGTAACAACAATGGTCACATCACCACTCGCCACATCGGCGGTGGTCATAAGCATCATTATCGTGGCGTGGTTTTCCGTCGTAACAAGGACGGTATTCCTGCCAAAGTCGAGCGCCTTGAATACGATCCAAACCGTAGCGCGCACATTGCACTGCTGTGCTACGCGGACGGTGAGCGCAAGTACATCGTCGCCAGCAAGGGTATGGCTGTTGGCGATCAGTTGATGAATGGTCCGGAAGCGCCGATCAAGCCAGGTAATTGCCTGCCTATTCGCAACATCCCGGTGGGTACCACGATGCATTGTGTCGAAATGCTGCCGGGCAAGGGCGCGCAAATTGCGCGTACTGCAGGTGCTGGTGTCGTGCTGATGGCGCGCGAAGGTATCTACGCTCAGGTGCGTCTGCGTTCTGGTGAGGTGCGTCGCATTCACGTGGAATGCCGCGCAACGATTGGTGAAGTCGGTAACGGCGAGCATAACTTGCGCAAGATCGGCAAGGCCGGTGCTGTGCGTTGGCGTGGTATTCGTCCTACCGTTCGAGGTGTGGCTATGAATCCGATCGATCACCCGCACGGTGGTGGCGAAGGTAGAACAGCTGCCGGTCGTCATCCGGTGTCGCCGTGGGGTCAGCAGACCAAAGGCAAGAAGACACGTCGCAATAAGCGTACGACGTCGATGATTGTCTCGCGTCGCGGTAAGAAATAAGGGGTAAGACATGGGACGTTCATTGAAAAAAGGGCCGTTTTGCGACGCCCACCTGCTGAAAAAAGTCGAAACTGCGCAAGCGGCGCGCGACAAGAAGCCAATCAAAACTTGGTCACGCCGTTCGACGATCATGCCTGACTTTATCGGTCTGACGATCGCTGTACACAACGGCAAGCAGCACGTGCCGGTATACGTGTCCGAAAACATGGTGGGCCACAAGCTTGGTGAATTCGCACTGACCCGCACGTTCAAAGGTCATGCAGCTGACAAAAAGGCTAAGAAATAAGGTCCGATGATGGAAACTAAAGCTACCCTCCGCAGCGCACGACTGTCGGCCCAGAAAGGCCGATTGGTTGCCGATCTGATTCGCGGCAAAAAAGTCGATCAGGCGCTCAATATTCTGACTTTCAGCCCCAAAAAAGGCGCTGTGCTGATCAAGAAAGTTCTTGAGTCGGCGATTGCTAACGCTGAGCACAATGACGGCGCAGATATCGACGAGCTCACGGTCAAAATGATCTACGTAGAAAAGGGCGCGGTGTTGCGTCGTTTTACCGCGCGCGCCAAAGGTCGCGGTGACCGTATTTCCAAACAAACCTGTCACATCTACGTGACTGTCGGTAATTAAGGGAGTCACGATGGGACAGAAGATTCATCCAACCGGCTTTCGTCTTGCCGTCACCCGCAATTGGGGATCGCGCTGGTATGCAGGCAACAGCAACTTTGCAGACATGCTCAAAGAAGACCTTTCGGTCCGCGCATTCCTCAAGAAGAAGCTGAAGAATGCATCCGTAGGTCGTGTTTTGATCGAGCGGCCTGCCAAGAACGCGCGCATTACGATTTTCAGCTCGCGTCCTGGTGTTGTGATTGGTAAGAAAGGCGAAGACATTGAAGTTCTGAAGTCGTCGCTGGCCAAAATGATGGGCGTGCCTGTGCATGTCAACATTGAAGAAATTCGCAAGCCAGAAACCGATGCGCAGCTGATCGCTGATTCAATCGCTCAGCAGCTCGAAAAGCGGATCATGTTCCGCCGTGCGATGAAGCGTGCGATGCAAAATGCAATGCGCCTCGGTGCGCAAGGTATCAAGATCATGTCATCCGGTCGTCTGAACGGCATTGAGATCGCTCGTACGGAATGGTATCGCGAAGGCCGTGTGCCGCTGCATACCCTGCGTGCCGATATCGATTACGGTTTCGGTGAAGCAGAAACCACCTACGGCATCATCGGTATCAAGGTTTGGGTTTACAAAGGTGATCGTCTGGCAAGTGGTGAGGCGCCAGCCGTCGAAACGACTTCGGATGACGAGCGCAAGCGTCGTGCGCCGCGTCGTGATGATGGTAAGCCAGCCGGACGTACGGCACGTACCAAGCGCGCGGATGCGCCTGCAACTGCAACAGAAGGGGCTGCCACACCAGCGCCTGCGGTTGCAAAGCGGGTTCGCGCAAAGAAAGCTGACGCACCGGCTGCGCCAGCTGAGAAGGCAGGAGAATAATCATGCTGCAACCAGCACGCAGAAAATACCGGAAAGAGCAGAAAGGCCGCAACAAGGGCATTTCGCATGAGCGCGGCACGGCCGTGTCGTTTGGTGAATTTGGTCTGAAGGCAGTTGCCCGTGGCCGTATTACCGCACGTCAGATCGAATCTGCTCGCCGTGCGATGACTCGCCACATCAAGCGCGGTGGCCGTATCTGGATCCGTATCTTCCCGGACAAGCCAATTTCGAACAAGCCTGCCGAAGTCCGTATGGGTAACGGTAAGGGTAATCCTGAGTACTACGTTGCCGAGATCCAGCCAGGCAAGGTTCTCTACGAGATGGATGGTGTTGATGAGGCGCTGGCGCGTGAGGCGTTCCGCCTCGCAGCGGCAAAGTTGCCATTGGCGACCACCTTCGTTGTGCGCCAGGTTGGCCAATAAGGGGATACGAATGAAAGCATCAGAACTCCAAGGCAAGGACGCCGCGGCTCTCAAGAAAGAGCTCAATGACCTGCTCAAAGCCCAGTTTGGTCTGCGTATGCAGATCGCGACGCAGCAGCTGCAAAACACTTCGCAGCTTAAGAAAGTGCGTCGTGACATTGCGCGCGTCAAAACTGTGATTAATCAGAAGGACGGCCAATAATGAGCGCGACAGAAAAGAAAGCGTTAAAGCGTACCCTGGTCGGTACCGTCGTTTCGGACAAAATGGACAAGACAGTCACTGTGCTCATCGAGCGCCGTGTTCGTCATCCTCTGTACGGCAAGATCATTGTGCGTTCGAACAAGTACCACGCGCATGACGAAGCTAACGTTGCCAAGACTGGCGATACAGTCGAGATCCAGGAAGGTCGTCCGATCTCCAAGACCAAGGCCTGGACCGTAACGCGAGTGGTTGAAGTAGCGCAGACCGTATAAGTACTTGCTAGCCCGGCCTTAAGTAGTGCATAATGTCGGGCTTTCCTGCTTTAACTAGCAGGCGTAGTAAAGGCAGTAAAACTCCGTAGCTTTTTGTCAACCCAATCGGTGGTGCCGCGTAGCGGGATTGTCGACGGGACCAAGACTGACCGTTGAAGGATGCGTCGTGCATCCGGCGCGGATTAAGTTGGGAAAGAAAAATCATGATTCAAACTGAAAGCCGGCTCGAAGTAGCCGACAACACTGGTGCACGCGAAGTGCTCTGCATCAAGGTGCTGGGTGGTTCAAAGCGCCGCTATGCAGGTATCGGCGACATTATCAAGGTCACCATCAAAGAAGCGCAGCCGCGTGGTCGCGTCAAAAAGGGTGAGATCTATAACGCTGTCGTTGTGCGCACTGCCAAGGGCGTGCGTCGTCAGGATGGTTCGCTAGTGCGCTTCGATCGCAACGCGGCCGTGCTGTTAAATGCCAAGCTGGAGCCTATTGGCACACGTATTTTTGGACCGGTTACCCGTGAACTGCGCACAGAGCGCTTCATGAAGATCGTGTCTCTTGCGCCCGAAGTTTTGTAAGGAGTCGCCATGGATAAGATTCGTACAAAAGACGAAGTCATCGTTTTGACCGGAAAAGACAAAGGCAAGCGCGGCGTGGTCACGCAGCGCGTTGATGCCAATCATCTCGTCGTTGATGGCATTAATGTTGCTAAAAAGGCAGTTAAGCCTAACCCAATGACAGGCGCAACTGGCGGCATCGTCGACAAGCTGATGCCAATTCATATTTCTAATGTCGCGTTGTTCAATGCAGCAACCGGCAAGGCAGATCGTGTGGGTATCAAGACGGTGGACGGTAACAAAGTCCGCGTCTACAAATCCACTGGCGAAGTCGTGAAGGTGTAATCAAATGGCCCGTCTACAACAACACTACAAAGAAAAAGTCGTCGCTGACCTGACAGCCAAGTTTGGCTATAAGTCAGTGATGGAGGTGCCCCGTCTGACCAAGATCACGCTGAATATGGGTCTGTCAGAGGCTGTCGCTGACAAGAAAATTATTGAGCATGCCGTCGGTGATCTGACAAAAATCGCTGGTCAAAAGCCAGTGGTCACCAAGGCTCGCAAGGCGATTGCAGGCTTCAAGATTCGTGAAGGCTACCCGATCGGATGCATGGTCACACTTCGCGGTGCGCGCATGTATGAATTTCTGGATCGCCTCGTGACTATCGCTTTTCCTCGCGTTCGCGACTTCCGCGGTGTGTCAGGCAAAGCGTTTGATGGTCGCGGTAACTACAACATTGGGGTGAAAGAGCAGATCATTTTCCCCGAGATCGAGTACGACAAGATCGACGCGCTGCGTGGTATGAACATCAGCATTACCACGACAGCAAAGAGTGACGATGAAGCAAAAGCGCTTCTCGCCGCATTCAAATTCCCGTTCAGAAACTGAGGCTGCCATGGCAAAACTGGCACTGATTAACCGCGAACAGAAGCGCGCCGCACTGGTAAAGAAATACGCTGCCAAGCGCGCCGAATTGAAGGCCATTATCGACGATCAGTCGAAATCGGAAGAAGAGCGTTACGACGCGCGTCTGAAGTTGCAGTCGCTGCCGCGTAACTCTGCGCCGAACCGTCAGCGCAATCGTTGCGCACTGACAGGTCGTCCGCGTGGCACATTCCGCAAATTCGGTCTGGGTCGCACCAAGCTCCGTGAAATCGCCATGCGTGGCGAGATTCCGGGTATGACTAAAGCCAGCTGGTAATAGGAGAATAAGCGATGAGTATGAGCGATCCTATCGCCGATCTGCTAACGCGTATCCGTAACGCGCAGAGCGTCAACAAAACAAACGTGGCCATGCCTTCATCAAAACTCAAGGTGGCGATCGCCCGAGTGTTGAAGGAAGAGGGCTACATCGAAGATTTTGCGGTTGCAGATCAGAGCGGTAAGCCTGAACTGCGCATCGAGCTGAAATACTACGCAGGTCGCCCGGTCATCGAGCGTATCGAGCGTGTATCTCGCCCGGGGCTGCGTATCTATCGTGGCAAGAGTGAGATCCCTACCGTGATGAACGGCCTGGGTGTCGCCATTGTGTCCACACCCAAGGGTGTGATGACCGATCGCAAGGCGCGCGCAACCGGTACCGGTGGCGAGATCCTTTGCTACGTGGCCTAAGGGGGAAGTGATATGTCTCGTGTAGGAAAAATGCCAATCGCTTTGCCCAAAGACGTCGAAGTGACGATTACGGCAGAGAAGATCTCTATCAAAGGTCCTCAGGGTACGCTGTCATTGCCCTTGACTGGGCAGGTGGTGATCAAGAATGACAACGGAACGTTAAACCTGACGCCGGCCGATGAAAGTCGTGAAGCCAATGCGATGTCGGGCACTGTCCGTGCGCTGGTCAATAACATGGTCAATGGCGTTACCAAGGGTTTTGAAAAGAAGCTGTCGCTGGTCGGTGTGGGTTTCAAGGCCCAAGCCCAAGGCGACAAGCTGAATCTGGCGCTGGGATTTTCGCACCCTATCGTTCACGCGATGCCAGCCGGTGTGAAGTGCGAAACACCAACGCAAACTGAAATCATCATCAAGGGTATCGACCGCCAAAAGGTGGGTCAGGTTGCTGCCGAAGTGCGCGCCTACCGCAGCCCTGAGCCTTACAAAGGCAAAGGCGTCCGCTATGTGGACGAGGTTGTGGTGATCAAAGAAACCAAGAAGAAGTAAGGGTTGACCATGGACAAGAAAGCATCTCGCCTGCGCCGTGCACGCCAAACGCGTGCCAAGATCGCAGAGCTCAAGGTAAATCGCCTTGCCGTGCATCGCACCAACATGCACATTTACGCGACGATCATCAGCCCCGACGCCAAGATTCTTGCGAGTGCATCAACCGCCGAGGCGGAAGTTCGCAAAGAGCTTGCAGGTCAGTCAGGCAAAGGCGGCAACGCCGCTGCAGCTGCCCTGGTCGGCAAGCGTGTCGCAGAGAAGGCATTGAAGGCGGGTATCGCTGAAGTCGCATTCGATCGCTCCGGTTTCCGCTATCACGGTCGGGTCAAAGCAGTTGCGGAAGCAGCTCGCGAAGCCGGTCTGAAGTTCTAAGGAATAGTCATCATGGCAAAAATGCAACAAAAAATGCAAAGCGAGAAGCCCGACGACGGCATGCGCGAAAAAATGATCGCGGTCAATCGCGTCACCAAGGTGGTGAAGGGTGGCCGGATCATGGGTTTCGCTGCACTGGCAGTGGTCGGTGATGGCGATGGTCGCATCGGCATGGGCAAGGGCAAATCGAAAGAGGTGCCGGTCGCTGTACAAAAAGCGATGGAAGAAGCTCGCCGCAAGATGATCAAAGTATCTCTTAAAAATGGCACGCTGCATCACACGGTGCATGGCCGCCACGGCGCGTCATCCGTGATGATGATCCCTGCGAAAGATGGTACAGGTGTGATCGCTGGTGGTCCGATGCGCGCGATTTTTGAAGTCATGGGCGTGACGAACGTTGTCGCGAAATCCAATGGCTCAACCAATCCCTACAACATGGTTCGTGCAACATTGAATGGCCTTGCCAAAATGAGCACACCATCCGAAATTGCTGCAAAACGCGGCAAGACGGTTGAGGAAATCCTGAGCTAAGGTGATCAAAATGGCAAATACAATCAAAGTCAAACTGGTCAAGGGTCTCATCGGAACGCGCGAGTCACACCGTGCGACCGTTCGTGGTCTGGGCTTGCGCCGTGTGAATTCCGTTTCGGAGCTCGAAGACACGCCAGCGGTCCGCGGCATGATCAACAAAGTATCGTATCTCGTGAAAGTGGTGGCGTAAGCGTCGCTTGCGAACGGAGCAAATATGGAACTGAACACTATTCAACCTGCAGCCGGTGCCAAGCACGCAAAGCGTCGTGTGGGCCGCGGTATCGGATCCGGTCTGGGCAAAACCGCCGGTCGTGGTCACAAGGGCCAGAAGTCCCGCTCAGGTGGCTTCCACAAAGTTGGTTTTGAAGGCGGTCAGATGCCATTGCAGCGTCGTCTGCCAAAGCGCGGCTTCAAATCGCAATCCAAACCATTCAAGGCCGAAGTTCGTTTGTCCGATCTGGCGAAGCTGCCAGTCGCCGACATTGATCTCTTGGCACTGAAGCAGGCTGGATTGATTTCCGAGCTCGCACGTGTCGTGCGTGTGATCAAGGCAGGCGAGTTGTCGAAGAAGGTTACGCTCAAAGGCGTGATCGCGACCAAAGGTGCCAAGGCAGCCATCGAGGCTGCTGGCGGTTCGGTCGAGTAAGCAAGGCCTGACAGGAATAACGTGGCAACTTCACCAAAACTAGCGAAAAGCGCAGCAAGCGGATTCCCTTGGGGACGCTTGTGGTTTTTGCTGGCCGCATTGGTGGTGTTTAGGACGGGTGCGCACATTCCGGTGCCGGGCATCGACCCTGTGCAACTCGCCACATTGTTCAACCAGAACCGCGGTGGCATTCTGGGTATGTTCAATATGTTCTCGGGTGGCGCGTTATCGCGTTTTACAATTTTTGCATTGGGCATCATGCCGTACATTTCGGCATCGATCATCATGCAGCTTTTGTCGGTTGTGTCGCCCCAGCTGGAAGCACTGAAAAAAGAAGGCGAGTCGGGTCGTCGCAAGATTACGCAGTACACTCGGTATGGCACGCTGGTGTTAGCCACCTTCCAAGCGTTGGGCATCGCGATTGCGCTCGAATCACAGGCTGGCCTCGTGATCGACCCGGGTCTGGCATTTCGTTTTACCACCGTGGTGACGTTGGTCACGGGTACGATGTTCCTGATGTGGCTTGGCGAGCAGATCACTGAACGCGGTTTAGGTAACGGTATTTCCATCATTATTTTTGCCGGCATCGCAGCTGGTTTGCCAAGCGCGCTGGGTGGATTGTTCGAACTCGTTCGCACGGGTTCAATGAATGCATTGACAGCGATTTTGATTTGCTTGGTCGTCGCATTGGTGACTTACCTGGTTGTATTTATCGAACGAGGCCAGCGCAAGATTCTGGTCAACTATGCGAAGCGTCAGGTAGGTAACAAGATTTACGGAAGCCAGAGCAGCCATTTGCCGCTCAAGCTGAACATGGCCGGTGTCATTCCGCCCATCTTTGCATCTTCGATCATTTTGTTTCCGGCGACGATTACGAGCTGGTTCACGTCGGGAGAAACGGATAGCGGCGTAGTACGCTTCCTGAAGGATTTGGCTGCTTCGATGGCGCCGGGCGAACCGATTCATGCGTTGTTGTATGCCGCAGCGATTATTTTCTTTTGCTTTTTTTACACCGCGCTCGTGTTCAACAGCAAAGAAACAGCGGATAACTTGAAGAAAAGTGGTGCCTTTGTGCCGGGTATTCGGCCGGGTGAGCAAACAGCACGATATATCGATCGCATCTTGACCAGGCTGACGCTTGCAGGTGCTGTCTACATCACGTTGATTTGCTTGTTGCCAGAATTTCTGATCGCGCGCTGGAATGTGCCGTTCTATTTTGGTGGCACTTCACTGTTGATCATCGTGGTTGTCACCATGGATTTTATGGCGCAGGTACAGAATTATGTGATGTCGCAGCAGTATGAATCTTTGCTGCGCAAGGCGAATTTTAAGGGCGGCATTGCGCCCCGTTGATTGAGAGGAATAAGCACTTTATATGTCCAAAGATGACGTGATTCAGATGCAAGGCGAGATTCTGGAGAATCTCCCGAATGCGACCTTCAGGGTCAAGCTGGAAAACGGACATGTGGTTCTGGGACATATTTCGGGAAAAATGCGGATGAACTACATCCGAATTCTCCCGGGCGACAAGGTTACGGTGGAACTGACACCGTATGATTTAAGCAGGGCGCGGATTGTGTTCCGCACGAAATAACTAGCGTAATTAAAAGACGGAAAGAAAGAGGGCTACCATGAAAGTGCTCGCATCAGTAAAGCGGATTTGCCGCAACTGTAAAATCATCAAGCGCAAAGGCGTAGTTCGCGTCATTTGTACCGAGCCGCGCCACAAGCAGCGCCAGGGTTAATTAACGTTATTTATTGAGGAATAACGAATGGCACGTATTGCAGGGGTCAATATCCCCAACCACCAGCACACCGTGATCGGCTTGACGGCGATCTATGGCATCGGACGTCCACGCGCAGAGCAAATCTGCACGGTTACAGGCGTACCGACCAATAAAAAAGTCAAAGATCTTGACGACAACGAGCTAGAAAAGCTGCGCGATGAGATTGGTAAATTCATCGTCGAGGGCGATCTACGTCGTGAATTGTCGATGAACATCAAGCGTTTGATGGATCTCGGCTGCTATCGCGGTATGCGGCATCGCAAAGGTTTGCCATGTCGTGGACAGCGCACCCGAACCAACGCACGTACCCGTAAGGGTCCGCGCAAAGCCGCGCAATCGCTGAAGAAGTAATCCTGTAGCGGATTCAAGGAAACCACCATGGCAAAATCACCGAACAACGCCGCATCAGCGCGCGTTCGTAAGAAAGTTAAAAAGAACGTTGCTGAAGGCATTGCGCACATTCACGCATCGTTTAACAACACGATTATCACGATCACTGATCGACAGGGCAATGCGTTGTCCTGGGCGACTTCAGGTGGCGCTGGTTTTAAAGGCTCACGTAAGTCCACGCCGTTCGCAGCTCAGGTTGCTGCCGAAGCCGCTGGCAAAGTCGCTGTTGAATGTGGTGTCAAGAATCTTGAGGTGCGTATCAAGGGACCCGGTCCCGGTCGTGAGTCGGCTGTTCGCGCGCTGAACAACTTGGGCATCAAGATTACTCAAATTCAGGATGTGACACCGGTGCCACATAATGGATGCCGTCCGCCTAAGCGTCGTCGTATCTAATTGTTGTTCTAGTAGTACCCGAAGGTAACCCGCCGACATCGGCGGGTTTTGTTCTGAAGACCACTGTTCGGTAGCACGCAGACCGAACTTGCGCCCAGCGAAAAATTGTTTTTCCCTGTGGCGTTAAACGATAAGGAAAAATCGTGGCACGTTATATTGGACCTAAAGCAAAACTCTCCCGCCGTGAAGGCACCGACTTGTTCCTCAAGAGCGCACGTCGCTCTTTGGATTCCAAGTGCAAACTCGATTCCAAGCCAGGTCAGCATGGCCGCACTTCCGGTGCGCGTACGTCGGATTATGGCAATCAGCTCCGTGAAAAGCAGAAGGTCAAGCGCATGTATGGCGTTCTTGAGCGTCAGTTCCGCCGCTACTTCGCAGAAGCGGATCGCCGCAAAGGCAATACAGGTGAAATGCTGCTGAAATTGCTCGAGGCTCGTCTGGACAATGTGGTCTATCGCATGGGTTTTGCATCGACCCGCGCCGAAGGCCGTCAGCTCGTATCGCACAAAGCCATCACGATCAACGGCAATGTCGTCAACATTCCTTCCTACCAGGTGAAAGTTGGTGACGTCGTGGCGATTCGTGAAAACGCGAAGAAACAGGTGCGTATCGCCGAAGCGTTGTCACTGGCCGAGCAGTCCGGCCTCCCTATCTGGGTGTCGGTCGATGCAAAGAAGATGGAAGGTTCACTCAAGTCCTGGCCTGACCGCTCGGACTTCAATCAGGAAGTCAACGAGTCCCTGATCGTCGAACTGTATTCCCGATAATTTCCCCGGCATGGGCCGCGTGCGGCCTGTGCCTTTCGATATGCCATCAGCCTTATCGGTGTAATGAGCCGAGGGTATTGAAAGGACATTCATGCAAAACAATCTCTTGAAACCTCGCATTATCGAAGTTGAGCCTCTGGGCCCAGGCCATGCCAAAGTTGTGATGGAGCCGTTTGAGCGTGGCTACGGTCACACGCTGGGTAATGCTCTGCGCCGCGTGCTCCTGTCTTCCATGGTGGGTTACGCGCCAACCGAAGTCACTATTGCCGGTGTCGTGCATGAGTACTCGTCACTCGATGGTGTGCAGGAAGACGTCGTTGACATCCTGCTGAACCTCAAGGGCGTGGTCTTCAAGCTGCACAATCGCGATGAAGTCACATTGACCTTGAAAAAAGAAGGTGAAGGTGCTGTCCTCGCGTCCGATATCGACCTCCCGCACGATGTTGAGCTGATCAATCCGAATCATGTGATCGCCCATCTGACCCCAGGCGGCAAATTGGATATGCAGGTCAAGGTCGAAAAAGGCCGTGGCTATGTGCCAGGCAATGTGCGACGCCTTGCAGAAGATGCAAACAAAACTATCGGCCGTATCATCCTTGATGCTTCGTTTTCGCCTGTTCGCCGTGTATCTTACGCAGTGGAGTCTGCGCGGGTCGAGCAGCGTACCGATCTCGACAAATTGGTCATCAACATCGAAACCAATGGTGTGATCACACCGGAAGAGGCGATCCGTCAATCTGCGCGTGTACTGGTTGATCAGCTCAATGTCTTCGCCGCACTCGAAGGAACCGAAACAGCAGCCGAAGCACCATCGCGCGCTCCGACGGTCGATCCTATTCTGTTGCGTCCTGTCGACGATCTGGAACTCACCGTGCGTTCTGCGAACTGCCTCAAAGCAGAGAACATCTACTACATTGGTGACCTGATCCAGCGTAGCGAGAATGAGCTCCTGAAAACACCGAATCTGGGTCGTAAATCGCTCAATGAGATCAAGGAAGTATTGGCCTCACGCGGTCTGACTCTGGGCATGAAGCTGGAGAACTGGCCGCCCGTCGGCTTTGATAAGTAATTTGTTCAACAATCACCGGCCCGCGCCGACCT
>CANKWG010000035.1 GCA_947487325.1 Oxalobacteraceae bacterium
GCTGGTCTTTACCGGCATTCCGTTTGCGCTGACTGGCGGGGTGCTGGCGCTGTGGTTGCGCGACATACCACTCTCTATTTCTGCCTCCATTGGCTTCATCGCGCTATCGGGCGTCGCGGTGTTGAATGGCCTGGTACTCATCTCGTTTATCCGCGGTCTGCAAGAGCAGGGCCTGCCGCTGGCTGAAGCCGTGCGCGAAGGCACCATAACGCGGTTGCGACCGGTGCTGATGACTGCGCTGGTTGCCTCCCTAGGGTTCTTGCCTATGGCGATCGCGACGGGCACAGGCGCCGAGGTGCAGCGGCCACTGGCGACCGTCGTTATTGGCGGTATCTTGTCCTCGACGCTGCTGACCTTGCTGGTTTTGCCGCTGTTGTACCGGCTTGTGCATCGTGAATCGGAAGGACCGATGTCTTCAAAACTTGATTAATCCGACCGCACGATGCGCACACCCACAAATTCATAGCGACTTCCCGGTGCGTAGCGGAACCGAAAAGCGGAACGCAGGAATTGCGCATGGTTTACCAAGGAGCCGCCGCGTACGACCCGGAATGCGCAATCCTCGGCGTCCCAAGCGGAGCCATCCGTGGGGGCATCTTCATAGTCGATATGCCAGCAATCCTCAGTCCGTTCCCATACGTTGCCTAGCATGTCGTACAGGCCGAATGGATTGGCTTTTTTAGTCCCCGTCTTGTGCGATTTGCCGTCTGCGTTATCCCTGAACCAAGCGTACTCGGTCAGCCCGGCTGGATTATCTCCAAAATGAAAAATTGATTCGCTACCGGCACGGGCCGCATATTCCCATTCGGCTTCAGTAGGTAGTCGATATTTTTTGCCGGTTATCTCGCTGAGTTTGTGAGCAAATGCCTTGGCTTCTTCCCAGGTGATACTTTCTACAGGCAAGTCATCGCCTTTGTTTTCGCTGGGATTACTACCCATAATAAAAACCCACTCTTTCTGAGTGACCTCGCGAATACCCATAGAAAATGATTTGATACTCACTTCGTGTTGAGGATATTCCTCGAATTCACCCGCTAATTTCAGCTGCTCTTCAGACAAACCTTCTCTCGACGTCAGGCGTTTTGTGCCCATCAAAAATTTACCTGAAGGAATGTTGATCATCTCCGGGCATTGCGCGCAGTCCTTGAAAGATTTTTTGGGTTCAGCTTGCGATATCGTGCTGGTGACCAAGGCAACCAGTACTGTCGCGTGTAAGAAAATTCGCATAGTGGGGGCATATCCTTAAGCAGATCAATGGTCAGTAACCTAGGCAGTGCGAGCCGAAATTCCGTTCGGTTTTGCAGGGTTTCCCGGCTAGCGGCGGCCAGCGTGACTTTAAATGAATTCCCGGTCAATTGCCGCCCGATTGGCCGGCATTTTTGTTGCAGTACGGTAAATTGATGCACCACTTAATCATTTATTTATTTGCCAAATCGCTGGTTTTAAAGATTAAAACAGCGACATTATCTTATGGTGCAACGCACATTTTTAGGTGTGTTTTTGTCTATTTTTTCACTCTTAATAGAGTCAAAATCTGACTGATCAGTAACAATAAAAACTAATGCATCTGAACGTGGTGCTTTATTTGACTTTTCAAATACACAGGAATAGATTAACGCCAGCTAAAGGATTTTTTTATCTCTTAGCTGTTCAAACAATAAAGGGGGGACACCAATGAAGAAGGCCCATAAGTCACCGCTCGCCCTACTGGGAGCGGTTATTGCAGGAGCGGTGATGTCAGCCACTCCAGCGATTGCGCAGGAAGTTACGACCGAGCGTTTGGTCAACAGTGAGAGAGAGCCTGGCAACTGGCTCAATCACCACGGTAATCTCGAGGCACATCGTTTTTCTGGCCTCGATCAAATCAACACCAAGAACGTCAAGAACCTGAAAGTGGCCTTCACCTGGGCTATGGGCGACATGCACGGCGGCGGTAAAGAAGTCATTCAGTGGCAATTCTCGGGCCTGGAAGGCACGCCGATTGCTGAAGACGGCTTCCTGTACCTGACCACTGGCTGGGGTACCGTGACTAAGCTGGACACCCGCGGTGGTGTTCCTCGTATGGTCTGGAAGTACAGCCCAAATCCTGATCGCGATTACGCAACGACCGTTGCTTGCTGCGGTATCAACAACCGTGGTGTCGCTCTGGCTGGCAACATGGTCATTTCTCCTGTCATCGACGGTCGTATCGTTGCGCTGAGCAAGACCGATGGTTCGAAGATCTGGGAAGTTCAGGTTGCTGATCCAGGCAAAGGCGAAACGATTACCGGTGCACCGCTGATCGTTAAAGACATGGTCGTGACCGGTATGGCTGGCGCTGAGTACGGCGTTCGCGGCTGGCTCGAAGCGATCAATCTGAAGGATGGTAAGCGTCGCTGGAGAACTTACACGATTCCTGGCCCAGGCGAGCCTGGCCATGAAACATGGAAAGACAAGCACGGCGCATGGAAAACCGGTGGCGGCACGACCTGGGTAACTGGTTCGTACGATCCTGAGTTGAACATCATCGTCTGGGGTACTGCTAACCCAGGTCCTGACTGGGACAATGCATACCGTCCTGGTGACAACCTGTGGACCGACTCCACGATCGCGCTGGATGCAGATTCCGGCAAGATTAAGTGGGGCTTCCAGCACACACCTAACGATCCGTATGACTTTGACTCGATCAACGAAAACACCTTCGTTGACACTCAGGTTAACGGTGCCTTCCGTCGCATGACCATCCACTCCAACCGTAATGGTTATGTGTATGCGAATGACCGTAAGACAGGTGAGCCACTGTGGTGCACTCAGTTCGTCGACAAGCTGAACTGGTCGGGCGGTCTGGATGCCAAGTGCAAACCAAAGTCATACAATCCTAAGGCGGATGTTCAGACTTACATGAAGGGTACAGCTGCTCAGCGCGGTACTGCGACCAAAGGTCGTGGCACGGTTGATGGCGTCCTGGAGCCAGGTCACATGGGCGGCAAGAACTGGCCACCTACGACTTACAGCCCACAGACCAACCTGTACTACATCCCAACCATCGAGGGTTGCAACAAAGCGTTTGCTGAAGTCACCGTACCTGGTGCACACAAGCCACGTCAGTTGTTCCTGGGCGGCGCACCTTACTCAACGTTTGAAGATGCAGGTTGCGGCCGTATCACCGGCTCCATCACTGCGATCGACGTGCGTACCGGTCAGGTCTCCAAGAAAACCCGTATGGAGCATCCACAGCTTGGCGGTCTCCTGACCACAGCTGGCGGTCTGCTGTTCTCGGGTCACGCTGAAGGCGCTGTGGTTGCCTATGACGCGGCTTCCCTGGAAGAGTTGTGGCGCTTCGAGACTGGCTCGGCAATCAATGCTCCACCGATGAGCTTCTCCTCGGATGGCAAGCAGTACGTTGCAATCGAAGTCGGTCTGGGTGGTGCATGGCCGCAGTGGTTTGTTACTGCGACACCTGAACTCAAAACTCAGGTACCAAGCAACATTCTGTACGTATTCGGCCTGGGTAAGTAATCTAGGTTGACTGGTCGGGCTGGTGGAAACACCAGCCCGATTGTTTTAAGAAAATTTATACATTTCACGAAATACAAAGGTAAAGGTAATGAAACGTCTGACCGCAAACTTTAAAGTCGTGGCATTCGCGGCTTTGTCAGCTTGGGTACTGATGGCATTGGCGCCGTCTGCAATGGCCGAGGAAGATGATCGCCCCAAGAACGTGCCCCGCGGCGGTGGTAAGGTTGCATTCACGCAGTTTTGCACCACCTGCCATATGCCGGATGGACGTGGCGGCCAAAACGAAGGTGGTTATGGCGCTGATCTGCGCAAGACACCGCTGGACGTTAATATGGTTGTGCACGTGATTACCAATGGTCGTGCTGGCCGCGGAATGCCTTCATTCAAAGGTCTGATCGATGAAGAAAACATTCGTCTCGTGGCGGAATTCATCAAGGAAGATGCGCCAAGAGGTTTGAAGATCAAATAAGCATCCGGCTGTATAGCCAAATATCCGACTCGCCGCCCCTCTAGGGCAGGCGAGTTTTTTATTTGCGCGGTGTTATTTTTGCTGCTTTACTTTTTCTTTGCTTCGGCCAGCTGCTCTGGTGTCATTTTTTCAGCCAGCTGATCTAGCAAACGGGTGATGTCCACGCGGGTATATTTCTCTTCATTCGCAATTGCTTCTTGCAGCCAGCGATGCGCCTCTACATAGTTTTTGTGAGTGCCTAAAGCAAGTTGTACGTAGACCTGTTTCATCATGCGTTTGCCATACTTGTTCTTGCGATCGATGAGTTGTCTGGCGATACTGCGAGCTTCGCTCAGGTCACCGGTTTCACGGCCTTTATCGTAGGCATCAGTCCCTTTGACGAACAAGGACAAACTTTCATTCTCGAAGGCGCATTGTTTTGCGTCCCCGCTGGGGCACAGTAACGGATCTTCTTCTGCGCTGACCGGTGCATGGCTGATAGCAATGCTCAGGACCAGGCCGGACATGATCGCTTTCAGGGTAGGGTATGTAGGGTTCTTCATGGGAGTCTCATTTTATTATGGTGGCTGCAGGGATCTGGTGGCCTTCCGGCCATGCCAGAATCACTGGCGGCGTGATGTACACGCCGCCGGTTCTCGTCAGTTGCCTTTCATGTCGGCAATCAGTTTGCCGGCTTTTGCCGGATCGAAGTAGTACACCACGGAATCAAAGCGCCCGCTGGTACCCATTTCGTAAACCCCTACCATGTCGATACGAACCGAGTCACCCGATTTGCGGTGGGTAGCATCCCACGTAAAGACAACCGCAGCAGAGCGACCGCCGACGATCATTTTTTTGACGTCAATGCGTGCCTTGAAAGTTTTGTATTCACCGGCCATAAAATCGGAAAAATCTTTTTTGCCCGACTGGCTGGAAACCGGTGACGTACGGTTGACGTTATCAGAAAAATATTTGATCCAAGCAGCTGGGTCATTATTCTCCATCGACTGGTTGTATTCCTCCATAGCCTGCCGGATAATGGATTCGACTTGCATTTCGACTGCGCCAGCTGCAAAAGTGGCGCTGGAGAATATACTGCCGAGAACAAGAATAATGCCCGCAAAACTGCGGCGGATGGTGCTGGTGGCGCTGGTCATGAAACCTTTCTCCCTCGTAGATTTTTGTTTATTGCTGAAATCGCGATGGCCTGACTGGAAAATCGGATTACCGATTAAGGTAGTCGATTCTTGATCAGTCGCAGCATTTTTGTTTGTCTGTTTTACTGGCCGTCGGTGCTATAAAGTACCATTTTTGAAAGCGGTTGCCCATTAAATTTCATTTAATGTCTGGCTTTGTAGCAGAGTGAAAACTCGGGATTTCTGTTTGGATTGGCATCGCCTGAAAACTTTGGCAATCAAGAGTGTCGGTGATGGTTTTTTATTGATTATTAGTTAAAAAATACATATGAAAAATCCGGTATGGCTAGAAGTCGCTTTGAATGGTCCCTGGTCGCGTGAGCGACAACCCGCAATCCCTGTGCACGCCGACGAGATTGTCGAAGACGCGATCGCGTGTGCGGCGGAGGGCGCTTCCATTATTCATTTTCATCCTTATGACCCTGCCACCGGGCGCCAGCGCGACGATTATGAAATCTACGCGCCCATTATTGAACGTATCCGGGCCAAAGCCGATGTGATCTGCTACGGCACTCTGCCCTTTGCTGGTGATGTTGATGCCAAGGACGCACTTTCCCCGCAAACACGCTATGCCGCGGTCGAGAAGCTGGCCAGTGCTGGACTGATCGAATGGTCGGTGGTCGATCCTGGTTCGACCAACATCAGTACGCGAAAAGATGTCGCCAGTGGCAAACAGGGTTTTGTTTATTCGAACCCTGAAAGTCACATTCGACATGGTCTCGATCTCTGCCATCGTCACAAGCTGACGCCGTCCTATGCGATTTACGAGCCGGGATTTATGCGTTTGGGCGCAGCCCTGCGTCGTACAGTGAGCGACATGTCACCGCCGGTCTATCGGCTGATGTTTTCCGATAATTTTACTTTTGGTTTTCCGCCAGAAGAATGGGCAGTGGAAGCCTATGTTCGCTTGCTCGGTATCGAGGAGCCGGACGCGCAGTGGATGGTGGCGGGGCTGGGCGTACAAATCGATCCGCTGCTTGATTTTGCCGTGACGCATGGCGGTCACATTCGCGTGGGTCTGGAAGATGCACCGCTGGGTCATACAGTGTCGAACGTAGAACAAGTGCGTTCCGCTAGAGCGCGTATCGAGCGCAATGGCGGTACAACGGCCACTGCTGCGCAAGTACGCGAACGCCTGAGTGCCTAAATGCGCCAAGGTATGAAACAGTCACGCGGATATCTGCCAGTGCTTATGCTGGTGGTGTCCACTGTGGTGGTGCTGGCGGCTGCACACAATGCCTTGTCCGAGAGTGAATCGGGGGATTGTTTCTGGAATCCGGCCACCAAGCAATGCACACCCGATGACCAGATATTCCTTCAGCCCGTTGCGGAGTTGAGTCCCACCGACACCGTGCTGTATGAAGAAGGCATGAAGCAATTCAAGGCTTCGTGGAGCGTCTTTCCGTTGATTGATGGCGAGTGGGGACTGGGTCCGACCTTCCATGCCAGCGCGTGTATTGGATGCCACGTCAATGGCGGTCGCGGCAAGACCGTGGACGATGCCAGCAAGACCAGTTTTCAGCAGCTCGTGCGATTGTCACTGCCCGGTACCGATGCTTATGGTGAGCCCTTGCCTCATCCAGCGTATGGTAATCAACTTCAAGTGTTTGGTATTTATGGCGAGTCGCTCTCCAATCCCGTAGTCGGCGAGGCAGATTTACGTATCGATTGGGAGCCGCAAAAAGCGTCTCTGGCAGACGGTACCGAAGTTGAGTTGCGCCGTCCGCAGAATCGCATCACGAAGCTGGCCTTTGGTCCGCTTGGTGAAAAAACGCTTATTTCATTGCGCAACACGCCTGTGGTGTACGGGATGGGTTATCTCGATGCGGTACCGGAAGCCGATATTCTGGCGCTCGCGGCCAAGCAAAAATCGCTTGGACTCAATGGGCGTCCGAATTATGTGAAAGATGATGCAACGGGCAAGCAGCTGCTGGGACGATTTGGTTGGAAGGCAAATCAACCTACGCTCAAGCAGCAGGTGGCGGCTGCGCACATGGGTGATATGGGTATTACTTCCACCTTGTATCACGAGCAGAATTGTCCCAAGGTGCAGGTGCAGTGCCAGAACGCGCACACGACCGGCAAGCATGAACTAACGGATCAGGCGTGGAACGCAGTGACCTTCTTTCTGGCCGGTGTGGAAGCGCCCAAGCGCCCGCTACCTGACAGTGACAAATACATTCAAGGCGAAAAACTATTCCGCGGCGCGGGCTGCACGGGATGTCACGTGTCAGAGCTAAAAACCGGTAAATTCCCGATGCTAAAGGCAATCGAGAACAAACAGTTTTATCCCTACACCGATTTGCTATTGCATGACATGGGTGATGATCTTGCAGACAACCGGCCTGACTTCAAGGCGGGTGGTCGCGACTGGCGCACGGCACCTTTGTGGGGCGTGGGCTTGTCTCGACGGGTCAATGGCAGTATGGATCTGCTGCATGATGGCCGCGCGCGCAGTGTGCTTGAAGCTATTTTGTGGCACGGCGGAGAAGCGAAAAAAGCGCGCGATCAGTTCGCCAATATGAAAAAAGAAGACCGCGAGGCGCTCATCAGCTTCGTGCATGCACTCTGATTGCTGAGTGGGGCAGACGCTGAAGCAAGCGCGCCTATGATGTCTCGGCGCTGCGCTACGTCTTATTGCGATGCTTCTAAAGCGGGCGGTTCTTCAACCGGTTTTGCTGGTACCTGCGGTGTTTCAACTTTAGAGCGGACGTAAGATTTGGTTTGCAGCGAGCTGGCCGTTCTTCTGCCGAGTTCCGTCAAAACAAATGCACCCGCCAATGGGCGTACGTAGCCCGTCCTGATCAGGTTGTCGATTTGTTTCTGGCGCTTGCTGAAATCAGTAACCGCCGATTCGGTCTCGATCATGTGAACGATGAGTTCAATATCTTCGATCGATAGCACATGCATGGCTGTCTCCATTCTGTCGTGAACCGCGAGGCACATCGGCTACCTGCTTGGGCAGCCGTTATCCCTTTGATTTGGCGGGACATGTGTGATTATAGACCTCAAAATTTGCCATGCGCAGAAGAAAATAATGGTGTCAATTATTTAATAAGTCTATGGATTGAGGTTACTTTTTTAGCATTAAAATAATTTTTTGATAATGATTGATGCGCCGTACCCAAACCGGGTATTCGTGAATATCGAAGCGACGACTGCGTCGAATTTTTTATACTGCGTCATTCGGCTTGATGCATAAGCATCAAACAGCAAATCTTTGGAGGAAAAATGAAACCTGGCAGCGTTAAGCGCATCGGCATGGTCCAGCGCAAAAAAAGCATGACTCGTGAACAATTCGAGACCCACTGGCTGACCGTGCATGCGGAGCTGTGCAAGAAATTACCTGGCATGCAGCGTTACTCGGTCAATTTGGTTGCTGCTGGTGATATCGAAAAATTCGGTTTCGATGGCTTTTCCGAATTATGGTTCGATTCCAAAGAGGCGCTCGACGCTGCATTGCAAAGCCCGGAAGGCAAAACGCTTCTTGCTGATCTACCTAATTTTGTCGAGCATATTCAGCCGATTCTGGTTGAGGAATATCCGATGTTGTGAGGCTGATTGCCTCTCAAATCAGAGGCAGTAATTACGCCTGCCAGACACCAAAGCCGGCTTCGCGTAGGCGTATGCCCAAATCTACCTCCATGTAGCGCGCATCTTCATAGGGCATGGGGTTGTGTGCTTCGTAGAGTTCGGGCAGAAGATGCAGACCGAAGGTCTGCACGAATTTGTTGGCCTGTATGCCGGCCTTGTGCCGGTCAAAGCGCAGATCCGGATCCAGTCCTGTCATGCCCACATAGACGCAGGGCTTGCCAGGCTGGTAGTCCGGGTTGGCTTTCTTGAATTTCCCTTCATAGAGCACATCTTTCGACAGCTCGATCACATACACGTAGTGCTTTGCCGCGACGGCCATTGAAAGACTCTTTTAGCGCCACGCGTACATCACATTGATGCGTGCGACATATTTCGATACATCGCCAAAGACGCGGCAACCTTCATGCAGCACGCTCTGTGGCCCAAAGCCGTGACGGAAAAATAGCGCCGAGCCTTTGCGCGGTGTGACGTCCACCCAGCCGCGATCCGGACGATACAGACGCGTACTGCCGCCTTCGATACCATCGTCAGGCCCGTTCAGATACAGCAGCATCGACATGCACGAGCGTAGTCCCGGCCATTCGACCATGCGCTGACGATCGGGGCTCAGGCCGTACCCTGGCCAGTCGCCATCGGTGTGCATATTGAATACGTCATTGGCATCGTAACGGTACATGTTGATGCGGCGGCTGAGCGCAGGAGAAAGTGTTCCGCCATCGATGGTGGCAGGCAGCAAATGCGCAATGCGGTCGAAGACGGGGCCCAGCAAAGATTCTTCAGCAAGCCAATGCACCGCTTTGTTCATGCGCATGCCGGGTGGTGTTGAGATGCCGGGGGCCTCATCGCGATAGCCAAAGCGTTCACTGGCTTCGACCATGTTATCTGCTTCGGCGGGAGTAATGACATCATCGATCATGAACGCGAGCAGTCCACCCAATTCGATATCGGTGCGTTGTGGTGACAGCAAAGGCTCATGCGTAAGGATGAGTGGTAATGCTGGTGTCTCGAAGGCGAAGATCGGGGTCATTGGAATGACGCCACCCATCGGCAGCGAGCCCGGCATGTGAGCTGCTTCGAAATGTGCTGGCCAGACTTTGGCTTCAGCGATGGTTGTATCGGACTGCATGTCAATTCCCTGTTCTGAAACGAATTACCACTCACCCACATTGGGCATGGATACCCATGGCTCGGCCGGCGCGAGCGGAGCGCCGCCCTGCAAGAGTTCAATGGAGATGTTGTCGGGCGACCGAACAAAGGCCATGCGACCATCGCGCGGTGGCCGCAGGATCGTCACTCCATGCGCTTGCAGTCGCTCGCAGGCGGCGTAGATATCCTCAACCGCATAGGCGAGGTGGCCGAAGTTACGACTGCCGCCCAAGTCTTCCGGATCCCAGTTGTAGGTGAGTTCTACCTGTGCGTCATGGTCGCCCGGGGCGGCCAAATAGATCAGGGTAAATCGACCGGCAGGGATATCAAACTGGCGTACCAGCTCGAGTCCGAGTGCATCGCGATAAAAATGCAGGGAGGCGTCAACGTCGCTAACGCGGACCATCGTGTGAAGATATTTCATGGCGTGAGGGTAGGCTCAAAAACCTCTATTGTAATGACAGCCGCGCCGATTGGACCGGCGATTAGACCCTGTGGTTAGAGTGTGGGGGAGCGATCGCTCACTTGTGGATTCTGGATTTCAGCCAGCGGCGCAAAGAAGGGTGGTCCACCTAGCATCTGCGACGCCGCATCGGTTGGCAGCGGGGGTGACGCGATGAAGCCCTGAATTTCGTCGCAGCCCATTAATTGCAGCATTTGCAATTGTTCGGTAGTTTCGACGCCTTCTGCCACCACGGTCAGTCCGAGCGTTTTGCCCATTTGTGTCATTGCCTGGCACAACACGATTCCCTCGCCACCCGCTGAAAGATTGCGGACAAAGGACTGATCGATTTTCAGTACATCGACGCTCAGGCTTTGCAGTCGGGCCAGGGATGAGTAACCTGTGCCGAAATCATCAATCATCAGTTCCAGGCCCATGTCGGCCAGCAGACGAAGTTCGTTCTGTATTTCGTCGTTATCGCCGATCGTCATGGATTCGGTAAGCTCGATGCCGATCTCTGAGGTGTGGATACCGTACTTGTGCATTTGCGCGTGAAGATGCGTGCGGAATTCAGCGTCTTTCAGCTGCCGTGCCGAGACATTGATCGATATCGGCACGATTTGCTTACCGTCACTGCGCCAGCGCGCCAGTGTCTCGCAAGCTGTTGCAGCGACCCAGTTACCCAGTTCCACAATGAGGTGGCTTTCCTCTGCAAGTGGAATGAAACGCTGTGGCGAGACTAGTCCAAGTTCCGGGTGCTGCCAGCGTACCAGCGCCTCAAATCCCACCAGTTGGCCGGTCGCTGCGCTGGCGCGTGGTTGCAGATAAAGCAGTAATTGTCCGCCCGGAATAGCGCGTCGAAGCGCACTTTCCAAACTCATGCGCTCGGATAGTTGATCGAGCATCTCGCTGGAGTAGCGTGCGACTCTGTCCTTGCCGGATCGTTTGGCTTCGTACATGGCGATATCGGCGGCCTGCACCAAAGCTTCCGGCGTTGTTGCATTCGCGGGATAGAAGGCCACACCTATCGAGGCACGCGGAGACAGGTTGCTGTTGGCATCTAGGGTATCGCTCTCGCGCAGTCGATTGAGCAGATGTCCTGCGATTTCGAGTGCAATATCTGGGCTATCAAGCTCGTTTAGCAAAATCATGAATTCATCGCCACCCAGACGCAGCACATGATCGTGTTTGCGCACAGATTCCTGCAGCATACATGCGATCGACCGCAGATAGGTATCACCTGCTTTGTGGCCCAGCGTGTCATTAATATTTTTGAAGTTATCTAAGTCAATAAACAAGGCGGCGAATTGGTGACCCTGTTTTTCGGCAGCGTCCATGATGAGCGGGAGATTTTTATTCATCCAGTGCCGGTTGGGCAAATGGGTTAGCGCATCGGTGAGTGCCAATTGTTTGAGTTGATTTTCTTTTTCTTTGATCTCAGTGATATCGCGCAAGGTCACGGCCAGTCCAAGATCCGCGCGTACGGCACGGGCTTGAAACCAGAGCTTTTTCTTTGGCCCTTCCCGGTAGATAAATACCTCTCTTTCTGCGAATCCATCGCTCATCGCGGTATGCAGAAACAATTGTGTACCCGAGAGATTGTCGCCGCTAAAAATCTCACTCAGTCGCTTACCGATAAAATTTTCTTTTTCTTTGCCAGACATGCGTAATGCCTGCCCATTACAGTCCTCCAATCGGAAATCTGTCATGCCACCCTCTTTGTTGAAATAAGGTGAGAACATGTAAAGCTCTTCCCGCGACGCATCGACGGCAAGACGGAAGGTGCTGGTGATCTTGTGTTTGTGAAGCAAGCGTGCATCGCGGCGCAATTGCAGCCAACCGCCCGTAGCACAAAGAAAAATAATCAGAAAGCTCCCTGCTACTTGTAGGAGATTGTATAGGTCGCTTGTTTCGTTAAAAGATCGCAGGATATTGTTGTGGGTGACAGCAATGACTGCCTCTAATGGATAGCTATCCAGCTTCATCCGGCCGACGTACATCAGGTTGCCCGGCACACGTATTTCCGAAAAATTTTCTGAAGCATTGGTTCTGCTCAGACGATCAAATTCGCCTTGTGAAAATTCATGGCCGATGTCGTGCCGCAGCAAGGTGTCGCCATCGGTAAATTTGATGCCAATCACATTGCCATTGGCAAGTTCGATAACGTCACCGAGTTCGGTCAGCTGGTCTGGCAGCATGCTTAGCGTGATGACGCCGGCAAATTTACCCTGTGCGTCATTAATGCGACGGGAGAATCGAACGACTTGCTTGCCCACGAGGCTGCCCACACCCGGTTCGAGCGGATTGATTTTGAGCTCGGTGGAAGTTGACTCGCGATGATTTCGAAAAAATCGGGCGTTCGATACCGACGTGCCAATGGGCTTGGAGGTGCGGGCGCTGCGCACGATACCGTGCTGGTCAATCAGCAAAGGGTTGAACCAGTCATACGACGGCAGGTCCTGAAAAGCCTGCTGTGTGACGCTGTTGGTGCCTGCGCCGGCGACGCGGGCAATAACCAGAGATAGCTGGTCGATTTTCTCAATTGAATTTTGCAGCTGTTTCGCGTAACTGGCGGTCAGGTCAATAACACGTCGCCGTCCCTCGACCTCTGCCTGATTTTGGTCCGCCTCGCGTTCCACGTGGGCCAAAAACCAAAGCAGGAATATGGACGCCAGTGCGACTGAACCCCATATGAGCAGAGCTCTGCCCCACACAGGTGGCTTGGTGTCGCGCGTATCAGCTGAACTGCTCATGAAAAGTTACTTCTGGTTAAAGAAGTTGATTCTTCCATGGTCGGTGTTCTTTGTACAAGGGATAATTTAATAGCAAATAAGCACGTAAATTCCCAATGTCAGCCGCTGTCGCTGCACATGCTGCTCTTAAGATGATTGCCGCCCTGTTGGCGGCCTCGTGTCTGAGCCGGTCAGATGGTCATGCCGCCATCGACGGAATAGATATTCCCGGTGCTGAAGGCTGAGTCATCCGAGGCGAGAAATACGGCGACGGGTGCTATTTCTTCGGCTTTGGCGAGGCGCCCCATGGGTTGTCTCGCGATGAATTGTTTGCGTGCTTCGATAGGATCTTCATAGGCATTGATGCGATCTTGAAGCGAAGGCGTGTCGACGGTACCCGGGCAGACGGCATTGCAGCGTATGCCTTTGCCGACATAATCGGCAGCGACCGCTTTGGTTAGTCCAATCACCGCAGCTTTGCTGGCGCCGTAGACAAAACGGTTTGGAAGACCTTTGACGCTGGAGACGACGCTGGCCATGTTGATGATGCTGCCGCTGCCTTGCGACAGCATTTTAGGTAGCACGGCCTGGATCATCCAGAATTGTGACCGCACATTGAAATCAAAGGCGAAGTTCCAGTCTGTATCATTGGCTTCGAGGACGTTACCCGCGTGGACATAGCCCGCACAATTGAACAGCACATCAATCCGCGCAAGTTTTTCAACGACGGTATTGATGGCTTCTTTATTCATTACGTCCAGCAGAGCGGTCTGAATATTCGGCAAGCCATCAAAGCGAGACAGTAATTCGCTGTTGATATCCGTTGCAAGCACGCTCGCACCCTCAGCCGCCATGGCGAGGGCGCTGGCATAACCGATACCTTGACCGGCAGCGGTGATCAGTACAGTTTTTCCCTGAAGTCTCATTATTTTCCCTTTGTGATCGTCAGTCACCTAGCAGCTGCAAAAAATTCTGTTTGCGACGTTGGGAGTGCCTTGCTTACTCTTTCTTGGTACTGGCATTGAGTGCCGCGATCTGGAAGTTTTGCATGCGCTGTTCCGCGACCGAGTACCACTTGTTCTGCTGATCCTGAAAGTTCGTGTAGTGCTCATAGATTTTTTTGAAGTTGGCATTTTTTGAT
>CANKWG010000036.1 GCA_947487325.1 Oxalobacteraceae bacterium
ACTGGGTGCAGGCAGATCGCCGAGAATACCGGCAGAAAATTGTGCGTTCTGTTGGCGAATTGCGTTTACGACATCGGTGGGCGTGAGCTTGTAGCCCACCAGCTTGTCAGGATCAACCCACACGCGCATTGCACGCTCGGTACCAAACAGCTGCACCACACCCACACCGGGAATACGTTTGATTTCATTGATCACATTGCGCGCCAAATAATCGCCCAGAGCGACGGGTGAAACATCGCCGTTGGTGGCGCGCAGATTCACGAACATCAGCAGATTGCTGCGTGCCCGTGTGATGGTCACGCCTTGCTGTACGACTGCTTGGGGCAGACGGGCTTCGATACGCTTGAGACGATTTTGTACATCAACTGCAGCGAGTTCAGGGTTAGTCCCGTTCTTGAAGGTCACCGAAACTTGCGACTGGCCGTCTGACTGACTCTGCGATTCGATGTAGAGCATGTTCTCTGCACCGTTCATTTCCTGCTCGATCAGGCTGGTGACGCTCTCATCGACCGTTTGTGCTGAGCCGCCTGGAAAAACCGCATTGACGATGATGGTAGGCGGTGCAATCTGCGGATATTGCGAGATAGGCAGATTAGGTATCGCGAGAATGCCGGCCAGCAGGATGAATAGTGCGATCACCCACGCGAAAACGGGACGATCAATGAAAAACTTTGCCATGGCGACGCGTCCTTAGTTTTTATTTGGGTTGCTGCTGTGCGGGCTTGTCATTGCCACCTGCATCAGGCGGGCTCCAGGGCGTGGGTTTGACTATGGCGCCGGGTTTCGCTTTTTGTAGTCCTTCGACGATCACCTGGTCACCGTGATTGAGGCCGCTGCTGATGATCCATTTTGTGCCATAGGCGCCATCGGTTTTCACCGGGCGCGGTGCCACGGTACCGTTACCATCGACAGTCATTACGATAGAGCCATCTGCGGTACGCATGACCGCCTGTTGCGGCACCGTAATCGCGCCGGCACGCGTCCCCTGTTCCAGACGCACTCGCACATACGTGCCCGGCAGCAGTGTGCGCTGCGGGTTAGGGAATTGCGCACGAAGAATCACGGAGCTTGACGCAGGATCAACCATCGCCTCAGAGAAAAGCAGCTGACCCTGATACTCGTACGGACGTCCGTCTTCCGTGACCAGAGTTAGTTTTGCCTTCGCGCCGCCCTTGCCCGACTGGCTGACGATATCTTTCAGGCGGCGTGTTTCAACACTGGATTGCGTCAGCGTTACATAGATCGGATCGAGTTGCTGGATCACGGCCATGCTGTGCTGATCATTGGCTGTCACCAATGCGCCTTCGGTAATGAGCGCGCGCCCGATACGTCCTGAGATCGGCGCGGTGATGGTGGCATAGGAGAGGTTGAGTCGTGCAGTTTCAATGGCAGCGCGCGCAGTGCCTACTGCAGCGTTGGCCGCAGCAACATCTGCGGCGGCTAGTTTCTGTGCACTTTGTAAATCATCGAATTCTTGCTTGCTGATTGCATTGCTGTCTACCAGGCCGCGATAGCGATTGAGCTTGGTGTTGGCCTGAGAGAGATTAGCCTCTGCACGTACCAGTCCGGCGTCGGCTTGCGCGGCTGTGGCCTTGGCGCTATTGAAAGCGGCTTGAAACGGAGCCGGGTCGATTTCATACAGTACTTGTCCGGCGCGTACATCGCTGCCTTCGTTGAACACACGCTTATGTACGATGCCACCCACGCGTGCACGTACCTCCGCCGTACGTGTGGCTTCCACCCGGCCGGGCAGCTCAGTGACATTCGAAATATTTTCTGGTGCCACCGTGATGACCGATACCATCATCGGTGGTGGTGCGCCGGCGGGCCCGGCTTTGGGCGCCTCTTTTTTGTCGCCGCAAGCGGCAAGCGTTGTCAGCAGTAAGCCGGAAATGAAAAGTCTGCTGGATAGGGTCTTGTTATTCATGAAATTCCGCCACATATAAAAGAAGCTGATCGCGTGACCAGCTGTCACCGAACAGATAAAAAACAAATAAAAAACGAGTAACGATCAAAACCTGATGAGAATCGCAGCGCAGGGTGTCGCTGCCTGCGGAACAATGGATACTGTCTGACACAATAAGACCGGACCCACCCTTGCGGGTGATTGATACATTTTTCTTTTAATTAAAAAGTACTTCGGTTTTCGTTAAATGCAAAATAAACAAGGCTTAGCTGATTCGGATATTTCCTTTTCGCGCACGAAAGTGAGCCGCTTGGGTAAATCAGCGAGGCCTCACGGTTGTTTGCGTTCGAATAACTCGTTGAACTGCGTCAAATCAGCTTCGCTCAGCATGCCTGCTGCAGCTTTCAATCGCAGGCTGTTCATGAGCGTGTCATAGCGCGCTTTAGCCAGATCGCGTCGGGTCGAGTACAGCTGCTGCTGGGCGTTGAGCACATCGATATTGATGCGCACACCCACTTCATAGCCGAGTCTGTTGGAATCGAGTGCCGATTTGCTGGAGATCTCCGCTGCCTCAAGTGCGCGTATTTGCGACAGGCCACTGAGCACACCTAAAAATGCGGTGCGTGTGCTTTGCGCTGCATTACGTCGGACGGTGTCCAGATCGGCACGCGCCTTGTCTTCTAGCGAAATGGCTTCCCGAATCTTGCTGCTGGTAGCGTAGCCGCTGAAGAGCGGAATGGTCAGTTGCACGCCGATGTTAGTTGTTGTTGTTGTAATCGCCGTCGTGAAGACGCTTGTGTTACTGCCGTAGGTGGCCACCGCATCTACCGTAGGCAGGTGGCCAGCGCGATTGCGGCTGATATCTAGCTTCGCTATCTCTGCCAGCAGTCCCTGGGCGACGACACCAAAATTGCCAGATTCAGCATTTTGTACCCAAGGGTCCATGGCGACTGGTTCGGGAGGGCTCAGTTTCAGACCGGCTTTAAGACCGCTCAGAGAAGGCGGCAGTTTCCCGGTAATTTGAGCAAAGGCATTACGTTTGACTTCGAGATCGTTGATGGCTGCGATTTCCTGGGCATTCGACAGATCGAAACGTGCCTGTGCTTCATGGGTATCGGTGATGGTTGCCGTGCCAACTTCGAAATTGCGCTTTGCGGAAGCAAGTTGTTCCGCAATTGCGACTCGCTGCGCTTGAATAAAGGCAATCGTATCCTGTGTAGCCAGCACATCGAAATACGCCTGAGCCACACGCACCATCAGGTCGCTTTTTGCCTGATCAAACTGCACTTCACTTACGGCCACTTGCAGCTTGCTTTGTTCGTAGAGATCGGCGTTGGCGCGGTTATAGAGAGGCTGCCGCAGCTGGAGTTGGTAGGCGTTAGCCGTATAGTTAATGTTGGGATTGATGGTCGATTCGCCGTTGACCTTGTTTACTGATCCGGTCATGCTCGCAGAGGGCAACAAGCCCGCACGCCCCTGTACCGATTTTTCCGAATTGGCCTCACGCGCAGCGCGCGCACTGGAAAACTGGCTGTCGTAAGCTTGCGCATCGCGATAGGCGCTCATCAGATCTAGGGCCGATGCATCCAGAGATAACAGTGCTGAAGCAATCAGAACAGCGAGTGGTGTTTTACGCATTTTTTTTCCAGTCATATTCAATCTTCAGCCTCAATAAGTGGGCATGCTGCCATCGACCTGCATCGCCCAGCCATGGACACCGCCAGTCAGATTGGTGACGTTCGCAAAGCCGGCGCGCTCCAGAAATGCGCCGACCTGCATGCTCCGTGCGCCATGATGGCAGATACAGACGATCGGTGTTTCCGGGTCCAGTTCTTCCTGTCGCGCCGGAACGCTGGCCATAGGCATCAGGACGGAGCCATCAATGCGGCAAGTCTCGTACTCCCAGGGCTCGCGCACATCAAGCAACATCGGTTGGGGGCGCGCTGCATCCGACAGCCATACGGCGAGCTCGGGAGCAGAGATATGGTCCATGTCGCTATCCGCTTCAAAAACGAAATGCCGAGGGCTTCTCGACATTGCGCAGTGCTTTGATGCTGGTTTCAAACAGTTTGATCGTATCCCAGGCATCGTCGGACACGCGGGTAATCATGCAGGCCGACATCACGGGTGCTTCACCGATGACCGCCAGAATACGTCCGCCCACGCTCAGTTGCTGGAGAAAAGCGTCAGGCATTCTGGGCAATGAACCTGAGATCATGATGACATCAAACGCCTGCGATCCACTGCCACTCCAACCGCGCGCGCCGTCGCCAAGCATGACGTTGACATTACCAATGCCGTAATTAGCCAGATTTTTTTCCGCGAGTTCTCTCAGCTCGGGCACGATCTCGACCGTTACCACCTGTTTTGCATGATGCGCGAGCAGCGCCGCCATGTAACCCGACCCGGCGCCGATTTCCAATACGGACTCATGTGACTGCACGGCAGCTTCCTGCAGCAGACGCGCCTCGAGCTTCGGCGAGAGCATGTTTTCACCCTGCGGCAGTGGAATCTCGGTATCCACGAAGGCAAGCGCCTGATAAGCCGTCGGCACAAAAGCTTCACGGCGTACAGCCACCAGTGTTTGCAGAATATCGAGATCCAGCACATCCCAGGTGCGGATCTGCTGTTCAATCATGTTCCGTCTTGCTTGTTCGAGATTCATCTGGGGAAACTCCTGCGCCAAAAAGGGTTAAATTTTATCAAAAGCTTACGTCATTCCTGGAGGTCGCCTGCGTCGTCAGCATACTGATTTGAACCGAAACGGCGCCGTCCCCACTGAGCCAAGTCATCCAGCCAGGTATAGATAACGGGTACCACCACCAGCGTCAGGATCGAGGAGGTGATAATGCCGCCAATAACCGCCTGACCCATCGGGGCGCGCTGCTCAGAACCTTCAGCCAGACCCAGCGCCAGCGGCACCATGCCAAACACCATCGCCAGCGTTGTCATCAGAATAGGGCGCAGTCGTACATGAGCGGCTTCAAGCAGAGCCTCGCTGCGCTCCGTGCCTGCCTTGCGCGCCTGATTGGCGAAGTCCACCAGCAGAATCGCATTCTTGGTGACCAGCCCCATCAGCATCACGAAGCCAATAATAGAGAACAGATTCAGCGTTGAGCGGAACAACATCAGCGACAGGAAAACACCGATCAGCGTCAGCGGCAGGGCGGACATGATCGCAATCGGCTGCAGGAAGCTGGCAAATTGTGAAGCGAGAATCATGTAAATGAAAATGATCGCCAGCAGCAAAGCCGACAGAGCGTAACCAAACGACTCCTGCATATTTTTGGCTGCGCCGCCAATCTGATAGCGATAACCGGGTTGCCAGCTCATTGATTCAAGTGCGAGTTTGATATCGACACCGGCTTGTCCGGCCGAGCGGCCAAGCACGTTCGCAGAAATTTCGACTTCACGATTCAGGTCGCGCCGATTGATCTGGTTGGCACCATTAGCAGGCACGATGCTGGCCACCTGACGCAAAGGCACCATGCGCGGTGAGCCATCCGCGTTCATCTGACTGCTGGCCAGATTAAGCCTTGAAAGATCAGCGATGTTGTTGCGGTCCGAGGGGGCAAGTCGCACCGTGACATCGTAAGTTTCATCATTCGGTGCGCGCCAACCGGTCACAGCATCGCCGGCCAACAGCGGTCGTAAGGTATTGCCTATCTGTGCCACGCCAATACCCAGATCCGCAGCGACTTCACGGTAAGGCTCAATCTGAATGGTGGGCTTGTTAGGTTTGAGACTCGAATCCAGATCCACGACGCCGGGTATGGCGCGTACGCGTGCGGTGGCTTCTTCGGCAAGTTTGCCGAGTTGCTTGAGATCGGGGCCCAAAATGGAAAAACGAATTTGCTTGTTATCGCCACCCACGCCATCCAGCGCACCGATATGCGTGATGGTAATGCCCGGAATACGAGCCAGCTGTTCACGTAGCGGTTGGCTTAGCTGCTTTGTGCTGCGCTTTCTTTCGCTGCGCGGTACCAGTCGTGCATACACGGTTGCATAGTTTTTTCCTTGCGCTGTGCCCGTATTAATCGTCGTGTACAGATCACGCACCTCGGGCAATGAATGCAGGGCTTTCTCAACTTGTCTGGCTTTACTTTCGGTGAATTCCAGTGACGATCCAACCGGCGTGTAAAAAATAACCCCTGTCTCGGAGTAATCAGCCTGTGGCACGAATTCGGTACCTACCAGACCCGAAGCCGGCAGTAGCAGACCAGAGATAAAGGTGACCACCGCTAGCACCAGTGTCGCCACGCGGTGCCGCAGCGACCAGCGCAAGGTGACCTGATAAATTTTTGATAGCCACTGTACAAAGCGATCGAATTGTTCGAGCACCCGGCCGATCGTATGCGCATACCAGCCGCGACGGGGACCCTGACCGTGGACGGCTGGATCATGCCAGATAGATGAGAGCATCGGATCCAGCGTAAACGACACAAACATCGAAATCAGTACCGCTGCTGCCACCGTGATGCCGAACTGGTGAAAGAAGCGACCGATGATGCCGCCCATGAATCCCACCGGAAGAAACACCGCCACAATCGAAAAAGTCGTCGCCAGTACGGCCAGTCCGATCTCTTGCGTGCCTTCAAGTGCCGCCGTGCGTGGATTTTTGTAGTGGCCATTGACGCGCATACCGGCATGACGAACGATGTTTTCTCGCACGACAATCGCATCATCGATCAGCAGACCCACGCAGAGTGACAAAGCCATCAAGGTGATCATGTTGATCGTGAAGCCAAACATATCCATGAACAAAAAAGTACCGATCAGTGAGACCGGCAGCGTCAAGCCGGTAATGACCGTTGAGCGCCATGAGTTCAGGAACAGGAAAACGATCAGTATCGTCAGCAGTGCGCCTTCGATCAGCGTACGACGGACATTCTCGACGCCGACGCGAATCTGCCTCGAACCATCCTTGATCACGTCAAGCTTCACACCCGGGTACAGCGCATTGAGCGTGGGCTGCAAATCGGTGATCACTTTTTTCAGACCATCGGCCACATCAATCGTATTCTGACCTTGCGCCTTGAGGATATCGAGCGCCAGCGTGCGTTGACCATTAAAGAGCGCCAGATTTTCCTGTTCCTGCTGCGTGTCGATCACGCGGGCGACTTGTCCCAGCAAGACCGAATGACCACCGCGCTGCGCGACCACGATGCGCTCGAAATCTTCCGGTCGTTTGATACGGCCTTGCACCTGCACCACTTGTTCATTCGCGGTTGCGCGCACACTGCCGGTGGGCAGTTCCTGATTTTCGTTGCGCAAGGCATTCAGCACCTGATCCATGCTGATGCCCAGCGCTTCCATGTCCGCAGGCTTGACCTGAATTTGTATCTCACGCTTGACGCCGCCGACCAGCGTGACTGAACCCACACCGCGCACATTTTCTAGACGTTTTTTAATCAGCTGATCGGCAATCGTGGTCAGCTCACGCATGCTGTACTTGCCTTTGCTCGCGTCATTGGTCACCGCCACCGAGAAAATCGGACGGTCTGCCGGGTCGTAGCGTGTGACGCGCGGTTCCTTCACTTCCTTGCGGAAAATCGCTTTGATCAGCGCGACTTTTTCACGTACATCCTGCGCTGCCTGTGCCGGGTCGATCATGAGCGAGAACTCGATGATGACGATCGACTGACCCTCATAAGAGCGAGACGTCAGACTGTTGATGCCATTGATGGTATTGACAGCTTCTTCGACCTTGCGTGTGATGTCGGTCTCGACCGTCTCAGGTGCCGCGCCCGGATATTCCGTCTGTACGACGACGATAGGAAAGGTCACATCAGGAAATTGATCTACGCGCAGTCGCTGATAAGAAAACAGACCCAGAACGACAAACGCCACCATCATCATGGTGGCTAAAACCGGATTGCCGATACTGATGCGTGTAAACCACATGGCGCCGGTTCCTGTCTTTTCTAGCGAGTGGTGGCTGGCGCAGCCACTCGAACGCGCGTGCCGGTTTGCAGGTTGCCCATGTCGGTGCGCACCACTTGCGCACCAAAATCCAGACCTGAAACGATTTCAGTGAGGTAGTCCTCGCCGCTGCGACCATCAATGCCGACCGTCACCGCCGTCTTGCTCAGTTGGCCATTGGTGATGGTGTAAACAAACGCACCCTGACTATCCTTGCGAACCGCACTTTGCGGCAAGGCCAGCACACCTTGTTTTGCACGCAGTACCAATTGCGCCTCGGCGAACATACCGACCCGCAGTATATTTTTCGGGTTGGCGACTTGCACATACACCAGCACCGAGCGTGAACCGGTCTGGGTTGATGGATTGATGCGAACGACCTTGCCCTCGAAAGTTTCTGGCAAGCCCTCGATATGCAGACTGACCGGCTGACCAATGACAATCTGCGCAATGTCACTGGTAGGCACCGCTGCTTCCAGTTCCATTTTTTGCAGATTGACGATATCGAGCAGCTTATTGTCTGGCGAGACTTTTTCTCCAGGCTGTACATAGCGCGCCGCCACCAGACCTGAAATCGGCGTGCGGATCACGGTGTCATTCAGCGACTTCTGCACAATATTCATGGCGCCGCGCGCCGCCGCCACGTTAGCCTCGGCTGCCGCGTACTGGCTCGCCGCATTGTCAAACGCATTGCGTGAAATGAAGCCTTTTTCTACCAATACGCGATTGTTATCACGCGTCTTGGTCGCAATATCGAGCTGGGCGCGGGCCGCATCCAGATTGCCGCGCGCCTGAGCAACACGCGCTTCATACTCAGTGCCATCGGTGACCACCACGATTTGTCCCGCGCGCACAGACTCGCCTTCACGCACCAGCACCTGTCGCACATCGGCTGCCACGCGCGCTTTGACCGTGGACATGTCGACCGCGCGCAGCGACCCTGATAAGGCAAGCGTTTGCCGAATCTCGACAGGATTCGCAGTCACGACCTCCTGTGGCAAAAATTCCAGCGTTGGCGGAACGGCAGCCATCGGCGCCGCCGCCGCCGGTTTTGCCGGCGCAGAAGGACGCTGCATCAGGCTCCAGATCAAGCCACCCGCGACGATCAGTACGATGAGCAGAACTAGCAAGCGAACAAGTTTTTTTGACATAGCGTTTTTAGTGATGATTCGACGGCGGCTCGTGCAGCGCCTGAGGGCCATTCGCTTCAGGCGCCTTGGCCTGAAGACCATTAACGAGGAGATCAAGAAAACAATCCAGATAGTCCTTGGCCGAAATCGGCTCCAGCCTACAGGAATGGAAAGAGTGTTTCCACATCATCAACATCACCAGCGGCGCCACGATGACGAGGTTGGCGTTGACGGTATCGACGGCCCGAAACTCCCCGCGGGCGATGCCGCGCTCGAGAATTCCCACTAGCAGCGCGTTACATCGGGAGATCACTTCTTCATGATAAAAGCGCGCAACGTCTGGGAAATTGCCGGATTCCGCCATCATCAGCTTCGAAATCCCTGAGAGCTTGGTCTGCCCGACGCGGTCCCACCAGTTCAGAATAAAGGCCCGTAGCAGATCCCGGCTGCTGCCGGTCGAGCGCTCAATATAGTGTTCCGCTTCAGCCAGCGCCGACACCAGGTTCTCCCGAACCACGGCCTTGAACAATTCTTCCTTGTTTTCGAAATACAAATAGAGCGTCCCCTTGGAGACGCCCGCGCGCGCGGCCACGTCATCCAGCCGCGCGGCCGCATAACCCCGCTCCACAAACAAATCCAGAGCAGCCGCCAGCAACTCTTGCGGACGAGCGTCCTTGCGCCGTTCCCAGCGGGGTTTGGTCTTGGGTTCTAGGGCGGGCATGAGTGGAAAAATTACTAACTAGCGAGTCAGCAATATAGGTGGCGGGCAATTATCAGTCAAGTTTAAACGCTGATTTGGTACACAGAAATGCATTGAGTCTCGGAACCTGAGCCGCAGAGGGGTTACGAAAAAGGCAGCACCGTCATTGCCGAAAAGTAAATTTTTAAAGAACGACGGTAATGAGCAATACCCATTGAGTTCCCGGAGTTTGCAAACGCCTGCCTTCCACCTGCCCCCCTGAAATTGATGAATGGAGAATTTTTCATGACCGATCGCCTTTCCAGAAGTAACTCTCAAAGTGACCTGCCCAATTATGGTCAGGGTCAGCAAGACGATAAAAACAAGGATGTCGGCAAAAAAAAGGATGGCGCCACTGCCCAATCAGACAAGAACACCGGTCAGGGCCATGCAGATAAAAACAAAGCTGCGCCGCAAATGAAATCTAGGGAAGAAAAAAAGGAAAAAACGCTTAGTGAAAGCGACTCAGATCACGGGGGAAGGGCGCCTGATACCGTCGGAAGACTGTTTCTTGGAAAAGGTGCAAGTGCGGTAGCAAGAAAATTCGGGGATAGCGATGAAAGCTCTTCAGAAGATGGTGCTGCGCAAAGTAAGAGCAAGGCGCTGAGGTCTCCTCGTCAACAGCAATCGGATAAAAAACCCACGAGCAACAAAGTACCCAAACTATCGCTGAAAAATCTAGGTAATGCGCTAGCGAGTCTCGCCTCTGATCGGCCTGAAATGACGATAAGTCCTAGAAAAACAAAGAGAGAAACGGATAGGGATACGCTGGATTCAATGTCCAGCACCAGTAATACAGCCGCAAGCGGTGGAGCCACTAACACTACTAATACATCAAACGCGACGGTTAATCACCACACTATTAACATAGTCGAAGTACCTTTATGGCAAACGGCGACCCCGCGATCTGAGTGGAGCGCTACTGGCCAGTCAAATTTGCCAGCATCCGCAAAATTCAAGGAAACGAATACTGCGACCACTACGACCACCACTACGACAACCACAACAACAGGAAAAATCACAAGTACAAGTACAAAAAATGATCCAGCGACGCATGTTTCCAAGAGCATACAAGCAACAACCGAAAGAGTTTTAGAAAACAAGCAGCCTTCGAGTAAAAGCTCAGTCCCTGCGACTATGCTGCCGCCTGGGGTGATTGAAACAATTCATTCGCTTCGATGCGGACGTAGAGTGACGGGTGAACAGATCGCAGAACTTCTTATTTGTATGGAAAGCAGGGGATATACCTTGCCACTTAAGGATGGGATTGTGAGCACGATTTTGCGGGGGGGCGATGACAGTCGAAGAATTGGACGATCCTGAAAATCCAAACAATAAAATAAAAGTAAATATTATTGAACTGGTGAGTGAGAAATTTATTCAAAATCATTTAAATGTTAAAGACCTACGAAAATTTGTAGAAGAAATGGCAGTTAAGTACAAAAGAATCGCGCTAAATTTTGGGGATGAAATAAAGAGTTCCAATATCAAAGATTTGCGGAAAAATAAAATTTTTGTAAAGCTAATGAAGCCACTAGCGGATTCATTTTTCGAAAAGTTTTTCGGTAAAGAAATGAAATTGTCTAGCTCCGGATTTGCGCCAGAATTCAAAAATTTTTTACAAGGTATAGATACATATGTTGTCAAATGGGCGAAAGCTACGGGTAACGTCAATCCAGACCTGCTACTGAACGCAAGGAAATCTGCGATCGCCGCTTTTATTGCTACAAGAGGTATAACGCCCATTATGCGTGACCAGTTAGTTAAAGATAAAAATTATGAATCAGGTCGCTTGGATATTCTCAATGGATATTTAAATACTGTAATGACTACACAGACCAATGATTTTTATTACGACATCATGAGCAATGCAAAAAATCAGGACGAAGCACAGGAAAAATTGATAAATGCACATAAAAAAGGATCTGCTCTAAATCAAAGGGAAAAATCGCTGGAAAGTCGCCGCGAAAAAATAAGTTCTCTTGCAGTCTCTGACGTTCCGATTTCGCCGAGGAAAAAAATAGAATCTCCTAGGACAGAAAAGCTCGAAAAGAAAAGCGAGTCTCTTGATGTTAAAAGACAAAACATCCGTAACGAAGCAATTAAAGCATTCCAAAGAAAATCAAAAATAAAAAACATTGATCCAGATTTTTCACGGTATTTCAGAGAATCTTTATGGAAGGCGACCAGAGAGCAGTACCAGCAGTTTAAGGACAACCCGGCGGAAAACATGCTGCGCGCTTTGGAGAAATACATTAATGATCGTCCTAAAATACTCAATGCGGGTACCAATTTATTGCAGCCCATGAAAGCTGAGCTGCAGCTGCTCGTGGATCAAAAAAATAAGGCGTCTTTGGCGGTACAGACGGCCAGTGCGACCTCAGCGATGGTGTCTCCAACCCAGAAACTGAATACTGAAGACGTCGCCGAGCGTAGCTCGGATGATTCATCAACATCCTCAGAAGAAGTCAAGCTGGAAGATTTGATGAAATCACCATTCGACGAATCCGTAGCTGAGCTTCCGATTTCGGAACAAGCAACGCAGGTAAGGCAGAGCGATTCATCAGAGTCTTCAGAAAAGGTAAAACTGGCAGAGATCATGAAGTCGCCGTTTGACGATAGTGATGCCTCGAGCAGCCAGTAAGCTTAGGCCGGCAACGTATTGTTCTTGCTTTACTACCCGCCTTCCGATATCCCGGAGGCGGGTTTTTTCTTTCATCAGCCATTGACTGCGCCAGCGTGGCCGTCTTTCTGGTTACTGGTTAGGTGGATGTCATCTAATCCCAGTAAAATCCATACCTTACTTCAACAGCAGCGGGGAATATCTCGGTGAAAGCACGATGGATAGGGTTGATAGTGCTGGTGGTTCTGATCGGCGCAGGGGCATGGTATTGGTTTGGCATCAAAAAACCCGATGCGCCGCAGTACCGTACTGCCACGCTTGAAAAAGGCCGTCTGATTGCCAGCGTTTCCGCTACGGGCACACTTGTGCCGGTGGTATCGGTGCAGGTGGGCTCCCAGGTTTCTGGGCAACTCAAGGAAGTGCTGGTGGATTTCAACAGCCAGGTCAGCAAAAATCAGCTGATTGCCCGCATTGATCCCGAAAGCTTTGAATACCGGGTCCGCCAGTCGCAGGCTGATTTAGATGCGGCGCGCGCGCAGGTGGCGACTCAGCAAGCCAATATTGCGGCTCAACGTGCCGCCTTATCTCAGGTCGAAGTCACTCTCGCCGACGCCCGTCGCGACTTGGAGCGTAAAGAACAGTTGTCGGATAAGAAATTTCTGTCGCCGGCCGAAGTCGACAAGGCACGCGCCATGGTCAACTCGCTGGTAGAGCAGCAAAAGTCAGCGGTCGCGCAAGTCGATGTGGCACGCGCCAATGCGGGTAATGCAGCCGCCATGGTCAAGCAGCGAGAGGCCGCGCTGTCGCAGGCGCGGGTGGATCTGGAGCGCACCGCCATCCGTTCGCCGGTGAGTGGCATTGTCATCAAGCGCAGTGTGGACAAAGGACAGACTGTCGCTGCCAGCCTCCAATCGCCGGAGCTATTCGTCATCGCGGAAGATCTCACCGATATGCGGGTCGATACCGCAATTGATGAATCCGAAATCGGCAAGATCAAGGTTGGGCAGCGCGCGACTTTTACGGTGGATGCATTTGCCGGCAAGACCTTCGAGGGCGAGGTGCGCAAGGTTCGCAAATCTGCGCAGGTGGTCTCGAATGTGGTGACCTATCTGGTCGATGTATCGGCGCCGAATCCCGAGCTGCAGCTCTTGCCCGGTATGACGGCCAATGTACGTGTCGTCACGGATACCTTTGAAGATGTATTGAAAGTACCCAATGCGGCGATTCGGTTTCGTCCGCCACAATCTTCTGATGACAAGCCTGGCAAATCAAAACGTGGCAATGGTGATAAATCCGGGCGCGGCAATGGTCGCCCCGACCCCACGAGCTCCACCATTTATGTGTTGAAGAACGGTGAGTTGAAAGCCATTCCTGTAAAAACTGGTGCGTCGGACGGCAAGATGGTGCAGGTCACTGGCGAAGGTGTTACCGAAGGCATGGAAGTAGTTACGGGTGTCAAGGGTGAGGGTGGTGGCGGTGGTGGTGGAAGCAAAAAAGGTTCGTCCATGGCCGGTGCGCCGCGCATGTTCTGACCTGTGATGAAACCTTTGATCGAAGTACGCGGCCTGAGCAAGTCCTATGTGATGGGGTCTAATACCGTTGCTGCGCTGCGCAGTGTGTCGCTAACCATTGGCGAGGGCGAGTTCGTTGCCATCATGGGTGCATCTGGTTCCGGTAAATCGACCTTCATGAATCTGTTGGGCTGTCTGGATACGCCCACTGCCGGTGAGTATCGACTAGCCGGTGAAAAAGTCTCGGACATGAGTGGCGATGCGCTCGCGGCGATTCGTAATCGT
>CANKWG010000037.1 GCA_947487325.1 Oxalobacteraceae bacterium
ACGGTGTGCCGCGCATGCATGAGCGGCCTATTGGTGATCTGGTGGATGCGCTTAATGCCGCTGGTGCGCGCATTGATTACACAGGTCAACCGGGTTTCCCGCCGCTGCATATTCATGCGGGCGATTTGCATCCGCAGGTCATGCAGGTGCGTGGCAATGTCTCTAGCCAGTTTCTGACGGCGCTGCTGATGGCCTCACCATTGATTGCGCGCGACCATGCGCTGCGCATTGATGTGGTGGGTGAACTGATTTCCAAGCCTTACATCGAAATCACGCTGAACCTCATGCAGCGGTTTGGTGTGGCGGTGGAACGTGATGGTTGGGCGGCGTTTCGTATCGCCCCCGGGCAGGCATACCAGAGTCCCGGTTTGCTGTATGTCGAGGGGGATGCATCGTCGGCCTCGTATTTCCTCGCAGCGGGCGCGATTGCCGGTGGCCCGGTCCGGGTTGAGGGCGTCGGCAAATCCAGTATTCAGGGTGATGTGCGATTTGTCGAGGCGCTGGAAAGCATGGGCGCGCATATCACGATGGGCGACAGCTGGATTGAAGTGCATTCGGGTGGCGCGCTGAAAGCCATTGATGCCGATTTCAATCACATCCCCGATGCGGCAATGACGATTGCAGTCGCCGCCTTGTATGCCGACGGCACCAGCACCCTGCGCAATATCGGCAGCTGGCGCGTGAAGGAGACCGACAGGCTCAGCGCCATGGCCACCGAGCTCCGTAAACTTGGTGCGGTGGTAGAAGAGGGCAGTGATTATTTGCAGATCACACCACCCACTGTGCTGCAGCCGGCGACCATTGACACCTATGATGACCACCGCATGGCCATGTGCTTTTCGCTTGCCAGCCTGAATGGCTTTGCGCGCAAGGGAACCTCGGTATGCATCAATGATCCGGCGTGCGTGGCCAAGACCTTCCCCGATTACTTCGATGCCTTTGCCGGTATCGTTCACCAAGACTGAATTTCAATGAGCAGCATCCAAATGAACACCATCCCCGTCATTACCATTGATGGCCCGACGGCCTCCGGCAAAGGCACGGTCGCCAGCCGGGTAGCGCAGACTTTGGGTTTTGCTTTTCTGGATTCCGGCGCGCTTTATCGCCTCACAGCACTGGCAGCGATAGAGTCGGGCATGGATCTGGGCGATGAGCCCGGGCTGGCGCACATTGCTGCAGGGCTGGATGTCAGGTTCGAAGGTGAGCGCATACTTCTGTCAGGACGCGAAGTTTCCGACGCTATTCGCGCCGAAGCAGTGGGCGTTGCGGCTTCTCGGATCGCAACGCTACCCGGTGTGCGCAGCGCGTTGGTGGACCTTCAGCATGGTTTTCGTCGAGCCCCCGGTCTCGTCGCGGATGGCCGGGACATGGGCACCGTGATTTTCCCCGCTGCCGATCTGAAAGTTTTTCTGACAGCGAGCGTCGAAGCGCGCGCGGACAGGCGCTATAAGCAATTGATTGGCAAAGGTTTTCCTGCTACTATGCCTGCCCTTTTGCAGGATTTGCGAGAGCGCGACGCGCGTGATACTGAGCGTACTGTGGCTCCCCTGAAACCCGCCGAAGGCGCTCATTTGCTCGATACGTCAAATATGACCATCGAGCAGGCGGTCGAAAAAGTACTGGGCTGGTATCAGTCAGTGCCGAAGTAAATGTTGTACCCGGTGCCTCGTGATGCGCAATGCGTCGCAAGGTGTTGAAAAACCTAACCCAGCCCCGGCAATTCCGCTTTGGTTGGCTAACCTTCCTAACTTATGTCTATTGCTACTCAATCCCCTGCATCTTCCGGCATGGAAAGCTTTGCCGCGTTATTTGCTGAATCACTGCAGCGCCAGGATATGCGCTCCGGCGAGGTCATCTCGGCTGAAGTCGTTCGCCTTGACCACAATTTCGTGATCGTTAACGCTGGACTCAAGTCCGAAGCGTTCATCCCTATCGAAGAATTTAAGAATGACAACGGTGAGCTCGAAGTCAATGTAGGCGACTTCATCTCCGTTGCCATCGAGTCGCTCGAAAATGGTTTCGGTGACACCATCCTCTCGCGTGACAAGGCAAAGCGCCTTGCAAGCTGGCTCTCGCTCGAAAAAGCGATGGAGTCTGGCGAGCTGGTAACTGGTACTGTCAGCGGCAAGGTCAAAGGCGGTCTGACCGTTCTGACCAACGGTATTCGTGCCTTCCTGCCGGGTTCGCTGGTCGACACTCGCCCGGTCAAGGACACCACGCCGTACGAAGGCAAGACCATGGAATTCCGAGTCATCAAGCTCGATCGCAAGCGTAACAACGTCGTGCTGTCGCGTCGTGCTGTCATCGAAGCCTCGATGGGCGAAGAGCGTGCGAAGCTGATGGAAACCCTGAAAGAAGGCACCATCGTTACCGGTATCGTCAAGAACATCACTGACTACGGCGCATTCGTCGATCTCGGTGGTATTGATGGTCTGCTGCACATCACTGACCTCGCATGGCGTCGCGTACGTCATCCGTCTGAGGTGCTGCAAGTGGGTCAGGAAATCACGGCCAAGGTTCTCAAGTACGATCAGGAAAAGAACCGCGTCTCGCTGGGCGTCAAACAGCTGGGCGACGATCCATGGACCGGTCTGTCGCGTCGTTATCCACAAAGCACTCGCCTGTTCGGCAAAGTGACCAACCTGACCGACTACGGCGCATTCGTGGAAGTCGAGCAGGGTATCGAAGGTCTGGTGCACGTCTCCGAAATGGACTGGACCAACAAGAACGTTGCACCATCCAAAGTAGTTCAGCTGGGTGACGAAGTCGAGGTCATGGTTCTGGAAATCGACGAAGAGCGTCGCCGTATCAGCCTCGGCATGAAACAGTGCAAGGCAAACCCTTGGGATGATTTCGCGATCACGCACAAGAAAGGTGACAAAGTCTCCGGCGCGATCAAATCGATCACTGACTTCGGTGTCTTTATCGGTCTGGCCGGTAACATCGACGGTCTGGTTCACCTCTCCGACCTCTCATGGACTGAAACCGGTGAAGAAGCCGTGCGCAAGTTCAAGAAGGGTGACGAACTCGAAGCCGTCGTGCTGGCTATCGATGTCGAGCGTGAGCGTGTCTCGCTGGGCGTCAAGCAGCTCGAAGGTGATCCGTTCAACAACTATTGCGCAATGAATGACAAAGGCGCACTGGTCCAGGGCGTGGTCAAGTCGGTCGAAGCCAAAGGCGCTGTGATCACCTTGTCTGAAGAAGTCGAAGGTTATCTGCGTGCTTCCGAAATTTCGCGCGACCGCGTGGAAGATGCTACGACTCAGCTGAAAGAAGGCGACCAGGTCGAGGCTTTGATCATCAACCTCGATCGCAAGGCTCGCAGCATTCAGTTGTCGATCAAGGCCAAAGACAGTGCCGATACACAGGACGCTATGCAAAAAATGTCCAATGACTCGGCGGCTGCTTCCGGTACCACCAGCCTGGGCGCGCTGCTCAAGGCCAAGCTCGATAACAAGAGCTGATCCGGAAGTCGTTGATGACCAAATCGGAGCTGATTGCCCGTCTGGCCGAGCGTTATCCGCAGCTGGTAGCCAAGGATGCGGATTTCGCGGTGAAGACGTTGCTCGACGCGATGGGCGATGCGCTGACTACAGGTCAGCGCATCGAGATTCGTGGTTTTGGCAGCTTTTCGCTCAACAGCCGCCCACCCAGAATTGGCCGCAATCCCAAGTCCGGTGACACGGTGATGGTGCCTGAAAAGCGGGTACCCCACTTCAAGCCGGGCAAGGAGTTGCGCGAACGGGTGGATGCGATGGTGGGCCAGCCCATCATCGATAACTGAGCGTATGTTACAAATTCCAATGGCATCCGAGAGGATGCCATTTTTTTTGGCGTAAAATGCCCTCACGTATTTCCTTGCTGATCCGCCCGCTCTCATGAAGATAATTTTCAGGTTGTTTGCGATAGGCTTGTTCCTAGTGTTTTTTGGCTTCGCGCTGAAAAATACCGATGAGGTGGTGTTGCATCTTTTCTGGAACACCAGCGCCAAGGCGCCCCTGATTTTGCTGCTACTGGCATTTTTTATTGCCGGTGCGGTGCTCGGTGTGCTGGCCATGACCAGTACCGTCCTTCGTTACCGCCAGACGCTGACCCGACAGAAAAAAGAAACCGAACAACAACGAAAGGCTGCGGAGACCATCGCCCGGGTTCGAGCGCAGCCCCCAATGCCTGATGCTGTCATGGAGCAAATTGGCTTGTGATGCCCCCATATTTCTCAACCGGATACCGCCATGGAATTTGAAGTCTGGTGGCTGCTGGTCATCCCTGTCTGCTTTGGTTTGGGCTGGATTGCTGCTCGTGTCGATATCCGTCACGTCATCGCTGAATCACGCAGTTTGCCGCGCAGCTATTACAAAGCACTCAATGCGCTTCTTGACGAGCAACCTGACAAGGCGATTGATCTCTTTGTCGAGATCGCGCGTCTGGATCCGGAAACGGCTGAGTTGCATTTCGCGATGGGTAATCTGTTTCGTCGGCGCGGTGACATCGAGCGCGCGGTGCGGGTTCACCAGAATTTACTGGCGCGCGCGGATTTGTCGCCTGAGTTGGCCAGCCAAGCCCGCTATGAACTCGGTCAGGATTATCTGAAAGCCGGTCTGCTGGACAGAGCCGAAGAAACCTTTGATCAGCTCGCCCAGTCGCAATACGGTACCCAAGCACGCAGGGCGCTTCTGGAAATCTATCAGCGCGAAAAAGAATGGAAGCGGGCCATGCTGGCAGCGCTCGCTTTGCAGGAATCTGGCGCCGGCGCCTACCAGAAAGAAATCGCGCAGTTTCATTGCGAGCTCGCGCAAGATGAATTAGTTCATGCAAATCCGGATGTGGCGCTGGTCACGCTCGATAAAGCCCTCTCTTACGATCGCAATAATGTGCGAGCCACGATTTTGATTGGCGATTGCCTGCTCGCCAAGGAAGACGGCGAAGGCGCACTGCTGGCCTGGCGTCGTGTGGAGCAGCAAAGCGTGCCCCATGTCGCCCTTGTCGCGCAGCGACTCATGGATGGCTACCGCGCTGTCAATCGTGCGCGTGAGGGTTTGAATCTGCTCAAAGGCTATCTTGCTGAAGCGCCCTCGATTGATTTGCTGGAGGTTACCTTCAAAGCAGTGCTGGAACTCGATGGTCCGGACAGCGCAAATCAGCTCGTCGGCGATGAATTGCGCAGAACGCCAACACTGCTGGGACTGGACAAGCTGATCGAAGCACGTCTGATGTATGCGCCGCCAGAGGGCCGCGCTGAGCTGTCTCTCATTAAGAGCCTCGTCGGTGGCTACGCGCAAAAGCTAGCGCGCTACCAATGCAATCACTGCGGATTCAAAGCCAAGCAGTTTTACTGGCAATGTCCCGGCTGCAGTCATTGGGAAAGCTATGCGCCGCGCCGCACTGAAGAGCTGTCTGTGATGAATTAAGCACTCGTCAAAAAATGTCATCTCCGGCGTTCATGTCCCTTGCAAGACGTTCGCTGAATCGATAGTCAGTGCCATTCCGCCGGTGCCTTGTATGCACCCCGAGTTCCCTGTTGCACCCTTGCCGTCTTGGGTAGTACTGCCTGCGTCGACTCGCTTAGCTAGCAACTGCGCCTTCCATGCAAGTAGATTTTTCTGATTTGATACTGGAAAAATCCTGATCAATGCCTGCTGCTACATCGCCAGACACCGGTTAGCGGAAACCTGCTCGAATTTCGCTTCATGCAGATTAATCATATTTGTTTCAGTCGAGTTGCACTCATTCTTCGCGTTTAATCCGTATGCGACCAATAAAAGTGTTGGCCGTGACTATTTAATCTACTGATACGGAGAAATGGAATGCTCAAGAAATTTTTCTTGCTGGTTGCAGGTGTATTTTTTGTGACGGCATCTGCCTGGGCTGCTGTTGAGATAAATTCGGCTGATCAGGCGGCGCTCGATGGTGTTGCGGGTATTGGTCCTGCGACATCAAAAGCCATATTGGAAGAAAGGAAAAAGAATGGAAATTTCAAGGACTGGGCGGATCTCGAGCAGCGTGTCCGTGGGATTGGTGAGAAAAATTCTGTCAAATTGTCAGCTGCCGGACTGATAGTCAATGGCCAGCCCCGGAATCAGGGCGCTGCATCCGCAATGCCGGCCAAGCCTGCTAAAGCCGAGCCAGTACCAGTCAAAGCGAGTGGTGCCAAAAACTAAACCGCTGAAACTTGTCGTTGCGGGGGGGGAGGTGCGGTCCGCAGACTCTCCCCCAACGCGCCAAGGGCTCAGCGATTAAAATGGCGGTCTTTACCTTTGAAGACGGGCTGACTCTGCCATGCATTACCTCGCAATCGAAGACCTGATCGGCAACACGCCTCTTGTGCAACTCAAGCGGATCCCGGGTGAGGACGCCCGGCAGCGCAACAACATTATCCTGGGCAAGATGGAAGGTAACAATCCGGCAGGATCGGTCAAGGACCGGCCGGCGATGTCCATGATCCGTCATGCCGAAGAGCGAGGCGATATCAAGCCGGGCGACACGCTGATCGAGGCCACCAGCGGCAATACCGGGATTGCTTTGGCGATGGCGGCCGCAATGCGTGGTTTCAAGATGATTTTGCTGATGCCGGAAAATCTCAGCCTTGAACGTCGCCAGAGCATGGCCGCCTATGGCGCCGAGATTATTTTGACGCCCAAGACGGGCGGTATGGAATATGCGCGTGATCTGGCCGAGCAGATGCAAAAAGAAGGTAAGGGCATCATCCTGGACCAGTTTGCCAATCCCGACAATCCCCGGGCACATTACGAAGGTACCGGGCCTGAAGTCTGGCGCGATACCGAAGGGCGGGTCACCCACTTTGTCAGCGCGATGGGCACGACCGGTACCATCATGGGTGTATCGAAGTTTTTGAAAGAGAAAAATCCGGATATCCGAATCATTGGTGCTCAACCTGAAGAGGGTTCCCAGATTCCCGGTATTCGCAAATGGCCTGAAGCCTATCTGCCGAAAATCTATGACCGGAGTCGAGTCGATCAGGTCGAAAATGTCAGTCAGGCTGCTGCGGAGCAGATGGCGCGCCGCATGGCGGTGGAAGAGGGTATTTTTGCCGGGATTTCAGCTGCGGGTGCTTGCGAAGTTGCGCTACGTATTTCTCAGACCACTGAAAATGCGGTGATCGTTTTTATTGTGTGTGATCGAGGTGATCGTTATCTGTCGACTGGGGTTTTTCCTGCATAGTCATTGCGGTAGATAAACCGCACCAAGTCGATCAATGCACTACCTAGCATGACTACTGGTGCGGTTGGTAGATGTACTTGCATAACAGTACCTAAAGACAAATCGAGTTCTTTTGCTCACCCGTTGAGTTTAGGTTTGAATTGTTTATCGCTGATACGGAATTTCTCTCTTCGGTCGCCCATCAGAACGCGCAATTCCCGAATAGTCAGATTGCTGACTTCATGCATACGGATCAGCAATGATGCGCCTACCGGTAGCCGGCGATGTCTGATCTTGCTGATCACCGGTGGGGCAACTTCCAGAGCGCGCGACAGTGCAGCATCATTCTTCAGGTGTAGCTTCTCAATGAGGGAATCGAGCAGATTGTTGGGATCATAGGCCACTTGATCGGATAGTCGATTGCTGTCTTGATGTTCAAACTGTGTCGTCATTTGAGTAGGCATTCTCTAAAGCTGATGATGAATCAAACGCACCGGTTGGTTGCATCAAGACAGACAGCAGTCCCCCAATGATCCCGCCCAACCAGTGCAACCGATATCTATAAATTATTCTAGTTGGATAAAAACTTTCAGGTAGATCTAATAACAAAGAAAAACTTTTAAAGCCTTACATCTTGCCAAATCTCTTGCGTGGATTATGGTGCCGAGACGCTGTGAACTTATGATTTTCCGATATTCAACAAGACAAGCCGATCATTTGCCCTCTGATAGTCTCCCGAAGGCTAACTTATTGCCGTCAGTAAATTTCTGAATCACAAGTTTATTGTAGTTAATACAAAAATATCTAGTTTTGAGAATCCGCAAGTCAGCAAAGTAATCAGTTTGCTCATTCGGAAAACGCATTCTTTTATCCGATGATTTTTTCGTGAAAAATTTTCTGTCCATCGGTGCGATTATCAGTGCTCACAAAGAACGCAAAAAGCATTGATCCATGGCTTAGTAGAAAAAGCGACCGTTCACAGAACATAAAGTGCGTAAAACAGTGCGCTCAGATGGTTAGCACTCAGTGCTTATGTATGCGCGTCAGCAGTTGTAAAAATTTATTGAGCTGGCTTCGCCAGAGCATGAATGCGTTGGGTCAATGTGTCCCAACCATCAACACCCAAGTCACGCAGGGTATCCAGATTTTTTTCGACCAGTTGTGCGGCTTCCGGCAATTCGGTCAGTGCTGCATCAACGCTGGCTTCCCGCAAAAGGTGCAGCATGGGAAAGGGAGAGCGGTTAGTGCAATTGGTGATGTCCTCGGGTGATGTGCCGGCAAACCGATAGTCGGGATGAAAGCTCGCAATTTGTAACACTGCTTCAAGGCCGCTTTCCTCGAGAAAATCCGTCGTCCAACCTACAAATTCATTGTATTGCTCGAAATCCTGTAACACATAGGGATGAATTAGCAAGGCGGTATCGATCTCTTCAGGATCTGCGTTCATCAGTGAATCAATCGCTTCCGACAGATCATCCATCAGCGCAGGCGCATCCTTTGCATGGCTGACATAGTAGGCAATCTGCCCATTGCGATAGACCGGTTCGGCAAACGGACATAAATTCAAACCGATCACGGCTTCTTCAAGCCAAGCGCGAGTCAATGCGGTGATGTGATCATCGGTCATTTGATTATCTAGTGCCGGTTGATCGGGCGGGTAAGGGTTCACGGAAGTTGGCGTTGTTGCCGGACCGCTTTACCTAGCTCGATGACGGTCATCGCATAGAAGAAGCTGCGGTTGTACTGGGCAATTGCAAAAAAATTGGTGGTTCCTAGCCAGTAAAGTGTCGGCCGTTCACCGTCTTGCAGATCAACTAGTCCATAGCTGATCTCAGCAGGGATGGTGTCATTGATTGCAACGCCCGCTTGTTCGAATTCGTCCCGAGAAAATTTTGCCTCGAGACTTTGTCCTATCATGCCTGGCCAAGTGGCGTCGGTTTGAGGAGATACCCTGACCGGGAAGACCAGCGGCTCTTGCGCGCGCCAACCGTGTTGCGACAGAAAGCTGGCAATGCTGCCAATTGCATCAGCGGGTGAATTCCGAAGATCGATTTTTCCATCGCCATCAAAGTCCACCGCGAAGCGCCGTATGCTGCCCGGCATGAATTGTGGCAAACCTATCGCGCCGGCAAAGGATCCATAAAAGCTGAGCGGATCCATGTCATTGTCTCGGGCCAGTAGAAATATATGCTTGAGCTCGCCACGGAAATATTTCATCCGAGCGTCGCGATTGGCGGTAGGCGGATAAGCGAAAGCCAGTGTTGCCAGTGCATCAACCACGCGGACGTTGCCGGTCATCTTTCCGTACATCGTTTCCACACCCAGAATACCCACGATAATCTCGGCGGGTACGCCGAATTCCGTTTGCGCACGGTTCAGCGCGGCCTCATGCTTTTTCCAGAAAGCCAATCCGGCGCGCAAGCGGGTGGGTTCGATGAACCGTTCTCGATAAACAGTCCAGTTTTTGACTTTGCTCGGAGGAGGAGGATTGATCAGCCTGACGACACTTTCGAGATAGTGAACTTTCGAAAATTGTGCTTTGAGTGTTTCGCGCTGCAGGCCATGTTGGTCGCTGAGTTCGTCGATCAGTTCAGCCACGCCACCCCATTGCGTAAAATTAGTGAACTCGGGCTCATCGGCCGACTTTGTTACCTGTGCGACTTTGGATTTGTGTGCCTTGCCCGTATTTGCTGCTTGCGCATACAGCGGCATTATCAGCATCAGCAGGGCCAAAAAAAGGAGCAGGCAGGGATCAAAACGGAGATTTTTCATTGAAAGGCAAACACAAAGCATCAAAAATGACGGCTACAAGTATAGTCGATAAGCCCGCGCAGATCGGTGCGCCCCAGACCCATCGTACGCAATCAAATACCCCGGGGCGACATATGAAACAAGTAGGAAAACTTTACGGGCGCATACCTGCTGTCAGAGGTTTAATTTTCGTGACCTCGACCTGGACTTCGACTTCGACTTCGACCTCGACCTCGACGCCGCCGCTGGCGCATCATGAACACTGACTTTACTAGGCGCTTTCTATGTCTACCGTCTACTTTTCTCATCCGGACTGCCTGCTACATGAAATGGGTGAATGGCATCCCGAGTCGCCGGCTCGGCTGCAGGCGATTGAGGATCAGTTAATTGCCAGTGGGCTGTCCGGACTGATCGAGCGTCGGGATGCACCGCTCGCTGCAATCGAAGACATTCGGCGTGTGCATTCAGAAGCCGTCGTGGAAAGTATCCGGAATCATCTCCCTGCCCCGGGCGAGACAGGATACTTCGCGCTCGATGCAGATACGCTGATCAATGCGCACAGCTGGCGAGCTGCTTTGCGCGCTGCCGGCGCGGCAGTCGCTGCGACTGATGCCGTGATTGCGGGAGAGTTCAGTACGGCATTCTGCGCGGTTCGGCCACCCGGTCATCATGCAACGCCAGATGCGTCCATGGGATTTTGCCTGTTCAATAACATAGCGATTGCGATCCGCCACGCATTGGCGGTGCATGGATTGAAGCGCGTGGCGGTCGTTGATTTCGATGTCCATCACGGTAACGGCACCGAAGCGACTTTTCTTGATGATCCGCGCGTGCTGATGGTCAGTTTTTTCCAGTCGCCCTTATATCCCTACAGTGGCGAGTACCCCAATGGCGAGCGGCCGGCGCATCTGGTGAATATTCCAGTGCCTGCCTACACTCGGGGTGATCGCGTACGCGAACTGGTTCAGCGGGATTGGCTACCCGCTTTGCATGCGCATCGCCCGGAAATGATATTCATCTCTGCCGGCTTCGATGCGCATCGTGAAGACGAACTGGCCTCCATGGGGCTGATCGAATCCGACTATGCCTGGATCACGCGGCAGCTGGTTGCAGTGGCAGACCAGTACGCAAAGGGACGTATCGTCAGCTGCCTCGAAGGTGGCTACCATTTGTCGGCGTTGGGCCGCAGCGTTATTTCGCACCTGAAAGCCCTGGCCGGATTGGCGTAAGTGCCCGACATACTAAATAAGTAGACATTTTCAGCGCCAGCCTGAACGATGACTCGTGATCAGGCTAGCACTGTCAATTCCGATAGATAGCCAACTAAATGTTAAGCAGTTTTCTCTTCTTGATGGCGGCATTGATACGTTCGATCGCCAGACTATCATTTGATGCTGTGGCAAGCGAGAGCGCAGAGTCAAGGTTAAAGCTAGCGGAGTCGAGATCAATACCATTTGCAAGAAGGTATTTACTAAAATTCTTATCTTGTTTTTCTAGTGCGTAGTGCAGCGCGGTATAACCCTTCTTGTTTACCGCATTAATGTCTGCTCCTTGCGATAGAAGAAGTTGAACTAATGGCGTATTTTTTTCCCGTGCTGCCATGATTAACGGCGTATTCCCTAATATGTCGCTTTTGTTCACCTCTGCCCCGATACTTATGAGTATTTCTACAATTTCCTTTGCCTCAGAAAAATCCAGCACCTGATTAATTAATTGATCATGAAAAATATAGGAACTTTCCGCAATGCGATGTAAAACGTTTTGGCCTAACTGATTGGTAAAGGTATGGTCGGCCCCTGCTGCCAGAAGGGCTTTGATCAGTTTGGTGTCTTTTTTCTCCGCTGCAAGTAACAGCGGCGTTAAGCCGGAACTATATTGGGTATTTAATTCCGATATTTTTTTTGTTGCTACGCAATGCGCGATCAGCATCAGCGCAATTTTTCTATTGCATTTAATGATAGCCTTGCGCAGGAGTCGCGGTAAATCGGTACTGTTTTGGCCGACTTCTAATCCACTTTCCAAAAGTAATTTTACGATCGCAACATTTTTACGAAAGACGGCCTGAGCAAGAAAGTGGTTTCCTTTCGAATTCAGGCCATGAGTGTCAGCTCCCGCTTCCAGCAATAACTTTACTGTTTCCGGCCTTATTTTTTTGATGGCTAATTCTAGTGGGCATACGCCATTATTATTTTTTTTATCTAGTAAAAATTTTCTATGCCCCAACTGTTGAGCCGCAGACTCGCCAGTGAATTTTATCAGGGATTCCGGCATTAGTAGTAACTCCATAATCTCTGAAGATAGAGCGCCGCTTGCAAAATGAAATAGGTTATTAGATGTCTTATCTTCCCAGAGTAAATTCGATACCTTCTTAATTAAAATTTTTACCAATTCAACATTTTCCGACATAGCAGCCTCTAAAAACGCATCTCTTATACCATTTTCTGAAAAAGAAAATTCGGGCATTTCAAAAATAATTTTTGCTATTTTTGTGCTTCCCTCTTGGCAGCAGACAAGGAGAAAACGATCCGATCGATCATTCCCAATGAGATTCGGTAATAGATTATTTTGCCGACAGAATAAAAATTTTTTTAGGGAGTCATTATTTTTTAAAGTTTCTTTTAGGGTGGGCGAGTTGACTACATGGTGATCAAAATTTATCCACGATACGCGATTAGGAACAAGATGAAAAAGTATCCTTCTTTTTTTTCTTTCACTAAAAGCGCTAATTTTTTCAAGGTTGGGATCATGGATTTCTATAAGTTTTAAAACTTGTTCCATGGGGCGATGACGAAATGCATATTCAATGAGTAGCATTGGATCTTTATGACCAAAGTGCTTGTTGATTTTTAAGGATGGTAAATCCATGGGTTGATGCAACCTGTATCTACCTTTTCCTGAAATAGACATCTCTTGGGTCGCATAACTTTCCATGTAATGCCAAATGCTCTCTGGGCTTGGCATACGATTATCAAAATTTAAGTTTCTTGATATAAACTGTAATACTTCTTTGGCCTGAATAATGTTTTCATTTGAACTGATGGTGCTTTTGCCCGCATAGTTGATTACATGGCCGTCGCCACTCTGTAAATCTCGTGCGTAGTAGCCCGCATTGCACCCAAGATTATGAAAGCTGGGTTTTTCACCTTCAGTGAAAAATTTCCAAACATGCTGGTAAACTTCTTGGATGGGAATGCGGAGATTTTTATCAATACCTTTGATTGAAAACAATAGATTTTCTTTTTCAGCATAAGTGTGAAAATTCATAAAAATAATGGTATCACTGCCAATCTCTCCCGATTCAACTTTATCTCCCAAGGCCTTTAGAAATACTGATTTTTTTTCATCAGCAGAGCCATTTCCAAAGGGTGAGCATCCCAATTTACTTATTTTTATTTTATCGTTCGAAATTGAATCGATTAATTCCTCAATTTTTGCTTTTCTTTCTTGATCGAGACCGTCAAATAAAAAAATCGCATTAGAAGACTTTCTCTCAGGTATATTTTTTTCGTCAGAGTTTATCCCCTTGATGTCCTCGATGTTCATGCGGCGCGTCGTCATTGTTTCTTTTGGGACTGGTCTCATTTTTTCCTCGCTCACTGAAATAGTTCGGTTTAATTGTCCGATGATCGGATAATTCTTCTGTGAACTTCAGTGTCAGAATGATCCGTAAAGTTTCTTTAAAACCAGATTTATTTCTCGTATTTTTTGTGGAGAAAATTTTTTGAGTGTGACAGTAGCGCTTGAGTTCATCGTAGATTTAATGTGTCTCGAAATTTTTCTGGTCGAAGAAAGTGGCTTGCGTACCTTGTTGCCACGCAAACGGGGGCGAGTCGATACCCTGATTGGAGTATCGAGTTTCTATTCTTTACCCGTGCTGGGTTATGTTGGCGCAGAAACGACTTCTGGCTTAAGCGAGTAGTGCTTTACTGCTATGCCAAGACTGTGGGGAAGTGACTCTGCGGAAGTTTTCCCGCGGCGGCTCTTGCGGGGCGTCTACTATTGGAGTGGTCAGTTCCGTAAGGGCTGAGTGCGCCTTGTGACCCGGTTAGAATACGGGCTCCAATAGGTTTTAGCAGTCACGCCATGTCCATTCAGTGGTTCCCCGGTCACATGAACGCCGCGCGCAAAAAAGCGGCGGAGTCCATGG
>CANKWG010000038.1 GCA_947487325.1 Oxalobacteraceae bacterium
AATGCCAGTCAGACGCTGATTGCATCCATCACGCACGAGAGCTGTCGGGAGCTTCAGCTGGCCGTGGGTGCCAAGGTCTTTGCGTTGATTAAGGCATCAGCGGTGATATTGCACTTACCAAATGAAAGCGATACGCCACTCGCTAAAAATGCCTTGCTAGGTACCGTACACATGATCACTCAAGGTGAGCATCAATCGGAGTTGGCGGTCTTGCTGGAGAGCGGGCTGACGCTGGTGACCACTATGAGCCGTCACGATATAGATGGGAAGGGACTTACAGAAGATTCGGCCGTGCTTGCTGTGATTGAACCGTCAAACGTTATCATTGGCATCGCTGCTTGAATGTCTAATAAGCAGAGGTTCATTCATGCGAGCACCAGTGTTGAGGCCGGCAATTCAAACAACAAACGACACTGGATCCCGGCCTGCGCCAGGATGACGATTTTTTGGCCAACAGTCTTCGAAAAGTCATCCCGGCGCACGCCGGGATCCAGCGTCTTTAGCCCATTGAAGGGCGGTGTATTAGGGCGCGAGTCTCAATAACGGCTTGCAATCAAAAATGCCTACGTGATTACAGTTGTATCAGCACCTTCGCATTCGCGCCACGCTCGACCTGTTCATGTGCCGCCGCGATATCGGCCAGCGGATAGATCGCTGTGCTCGGATGCTGGAAGCCGGGACGCGACAGTGCTGCGTTCACACCATCCAGAACCTCACGCATCAGATGCGGTGGCAACTTGTAGACAATGAAAAAATACACACGAATGAACCCCAGAATCATCGGACCAAAAGGCATCGTCACCGGGGGTTGGTTGCTGCCATACACTACGGCTTCTCCACCGAAGCGCAGCAAACTGCCGTAGTGGGGCGCATGCGTCGCTGCATCGACATCAATGATTGCATCAGCACCCAAGCCATTCGTCAGTGCCTGCACACGCTCGACCAGTGATTCGGTTTTGTAATTGACGATATCTGTCGCGCCAATGCTCTTGGCAAGCTTTGCTTTGTCGTCGCTGCTCACAATGCCAATCACGCGCGCACCTGCAGCGCTGAGCAATTGCGTGACGTAGAAACCCACGCTGCCAGCGGCACCGGGCACCAGCACGGTCTTGCCGAGCAGGGAGCCGCAGGCCTGCACTGCGTGCATGGCGGTCATCAACGGAATCGCAATCGATGCGCCGACTTCAAAGCTGATGCCATCCGGTAGTGGAACGACCTGTGACGCCGGCAGCACGATGTAATCCGCTGCCGTACCGAAGGGACGCTCCCATTGGCCATTGAACATCCACACGCGGCGGCCCATGAGTGCAGCATCGACACCGGCTCCCAACTTGTCGATGGTGCCTGCGCCATCGCTGTGCGGTGTGACCTCAGGATAGCCTGCGCCGCGTGCCGCAACGCCCGAACGTGATTTCACATCCGAGGGATTCACGCCCGAGAAAGCCACGCGAACGCGGACTTCTCCTGCGCTGGGTTCCGGTACAGGTTTGTCGACGATGCGCAGTACTTCGGCTGCGGGGCCTTTGCTGTTGTAAATTGCTGCTCGCATGGATGCTCCAGTGTTCATGGGGTGCCTATAGAAAATTAAAGGATTGCGTTTGAGTTTGGTTTGTCAGAATAGACCAACGACTTTGCCGTTTTCATCGATATCGATTTTTTCTGCACTCGGTACTTTAGGCAGACCCGGCATGGTCATGATGTCACCACAAATCATCACAATGAATTGCGCGCCTGCTGCCAGCCGTACTTCACGAATGTTGACCATGTGCCCGCTAGGTGCGCCGCGTAGTGTGGCATCCGAGCTGAATGAAGACTGCGTCTTTGCGACACAGATCGGGTAATGACCATAACCGGCTTCTTCCCAGGCCTTGAGCTGCTGCTTGATTTTTGCTGATGCACTGATATCAGCGGCACCATAAATTTTGGTAGCCACTTTTTTCATTTTGTCCCACAGGGAGTCCTGGTCTTCATAGACGAACTTCACTGCGTCACCACGCTCGGCCAAGCGTACCACCTCATGCGCCAGTCCCTCAGCACCCGCGCTGCCTTTAGCCCAATGTTCGGCCAGTACCACGTTGACGTCGAGCGCTTTCATGCGTTCAGTCACGAGACTGATTTCTGCGTCCGTATCAAACGTAAAGCGGTTGATCGATACAACGCAGGGCAGACCATAGTGGGTCTTGACGTTTTCGACGTGACGCTCAAGGTTGACCAAACCTTTTTGCAGTGCATCCAGATCTTCGGTGTTGAGTGCTTTGACATCCTTGCCGCCGTGGTATTTCAGCGCGCGTATTGTTGCGACCAGCACGCAGGCCGCCGGCTTGAGACCCGTTTTCCGGCACTTGATATCGATGAATTTTTCCGCGCCGAGATCAGCACCGAAACCCGCTTCAGTGACGACGTACTCACCGAGTTTCAATGCGCTTTGGGTGGCGATAACAGAGTTGCAGCCATGAGCGATGTTGGCAAATGGTCCGCCATGCACAAACGCCGGATTGTTTTCCAGTGTCTGGACCAGATTGGGTTGCAGAGCGTCTTTCAACAGCACTGTCATCGCACCATGTGCATTCAGATCACGCGCATGGATCGGCTTCAGTTCGCGGCTGTAGCCAATCACAATATCTCCAAGTCGTTTCTTCAGATCCTGCACCGAGGTGGCAAGGCAGAAGATCGCCATCACCTCTGAGGCGACGACGATATCGAAACCATCCTGACGAACAAAGCCATTCGCGGTGCCGCCGTTACCCACCACGATGTCACGCAACGCGCGATCATTCATGTCAACCACACGCTTCCAAGTGATGCGACGCGGATCAATATCGAGCGTATTGCCGTGATTGATATGGTTGTCGATCATGGCGGCCAGCAAATTGTTCGCCAACGCAATCGCCGAGAAGTCACCGGGGGAAGGCAGGTTGATATCTTCCATCGGCACGATCTGCGCATGGCCACCGCCAGCAGCACCGCCCTTGACACCAAAAACCGGTCCCAGCGAGGGCTCGCGCAGGCAGATGACGGTTTTTTTGCCGATACGATTAAGCGCATCGCCCAATCCCACTGTGGTGGTGGTTTTACCTTCACCCGCCGGTGTCGGGCTAATGGCCGTGACCAAAATCAATTTGCCGTCAGGCTTTTTCTTTAGAGTCTCAAGATAAGAGAGAGCGATCTTGGCCTTGTAATGGCCATAGGGTTCGATGGAGTCTTCGGGAATACCCAAGGTCGCAGCCACGTCGACCACTTTGTTCATTTTTGCTTTTTGTGCAATTTCGATATCGCTTTCCATGGTGCCCCCTTAGTTCTAGTTTTTTAAGCAAAGGGGCAATTCTATAGCGGCTGGAAAACCTCTGCGTTATCGACAGAAAGGCCATGACGCTGTACGGGTTAAAGCAATGTAAGACCTCTGTTAAACTTGCTATCCCTGCTACGGTTTTGTCTAACTTGTTGGACGCAACCAAGCTCATATATCAGTACAGGACTCGTCATGCCCGGTTTGCTTCCCCACGTTGATCCCGATGGATTGCTTGAATTTTCCGTCGTCTACACCGACCGCTCTCTCAATCACATGTCGGAAGCCTTCAAAGGCGTGATCACCGATATCTCGAAAATCCTGAAAGAGGTCTACAACGCGAAATCCGCGCTGGTGGTTCCGGGAAGTGGTACCTACGGAATGGAAGCCGCTGCGCGCCAGTTCGCCACGGGCCGCAAATGTGCGGTGATCCGCAATGGCTGGTTCAGCTATCGCTGGACGCAGATTTTTGAGATGGGCAGTATTTCGAACGACCTGCACATTATTCAGGGCCGCCAGCTTGTCAATGAATTCGAAGGTGCCTATGCGCCGCCACCGATTGATGAGGTCGTGGCCTGGATACGCAAGGAAAAGCCAGCCGTTGTATTTGCACCGCACGTTGAAACCTCGGCTGGCATGATTCTGCCGCCGGAGTATCTGCGGGCAGTGGGTGAGGCAGTGGAATCCGTTGATGGTCTGTTCGTGCTCGACTGTATCGCTTCAGGTGCAATGTGGGTCGACATGGCGGCTTCCAAAGTGGACGTGCTGATCAGCGCGCCACAAAAAGGCTGGAGCAGTTCGCCTTGCTGCGCACTGATTGCCATGAGCGAGCGCGCGCGTCAGAAAATTGATTCGACCCAAAGCACCAGCTATTCCTGCGATCTAAAGAAATGGTTGCAGATCATGGAGACCTACGAAAAAGGTGCCCACATTTATCACACCACCATGCCGACTGATTCGCTGCGTGTCCTGCGCGATGTGATGAAAGAAACCCAAGCGGCTGGTTTCGCTAACCTGAAGAAAAATCAGGAAGATCTCGGCCTTAAGGTGCGCGCACTGCTCGAAGCCAAGGGCTTCAAGAGCGTGGCCGCCCCCGGCTTTCAGGCGCCTTGTGTGGTGGTCAGCTACACCAAGGATCCTGACATTCAGAACGGTAAAAAATTCATGGCGCTGGGTATGCAGACGGCTGCCGGCGTCCCACTGCAGGTCGGTGAGCGGGAAGATTTCCGCACTTTCCGCATTGGTCTCTTTGGGCTGGAAAAGCTGTTGGACATTGACCGTACCTTCGGGCATTTGTCCAGCGCGTTGGACCGTTTGCATTAAAACGTTCAGGCCGTCCGTCGCAATGCAACGGGCGACCTTCAGGCTTGTTTCAGTGGTAGCACGCTGCATCGTTTTTGCGGCAATGCTCATCATGAGTGAATGGTCCAGCGCGCAAGCAGTGGACTATGTTTGCGAAGGCGCGCTTCGGACCGATAATGTGTTTGAAGCCGGTGGTGTAACTACGGAGACTCGGCGCTTTCGAATCACCGCAAATATCGCCGCTGGCTATGTCAAGCGCGATCCCGCGCTGGCTGCCGGTTGTTTTGCAGGGCGCACCGAAGTATGTGCCTGCGAACCACCGAGCTCGGAAAAAATTGTGTGTCGCAGTCTTGGTTTTCGGGCTGACGGTACAGAAGTCAGTTTGGATTTCACCCTGCGCCATAGTGAGCGGCTACTGAATGTCGTGGGTAAGGAATTCAACCCAGGTTTGGGTACGCTGATCGAGGTGCAGGGTGAATTGATCTGCACGCGCTCGCCCGCAGTCTCTACTCCTTGAATCGTCACGAGGGCAACATGGTCATTCGCATTGCCGCAATCCTGTTGACCAGCGTTCTTTTCACTCTGCCCGCGCAGGCACAGTCGCATGACGACATGCTGCCCGTCCCGCAGAATCTTCAGCGCGAGGCTGCGCAAGCACACGCAGACCGAAAGGCTTTCCTGCTGATGTTCTCATTGCCCGGCTGTGGTTATTGCAAGGTCGTGCGTCGCAATTACTTGATGCCGCTGCTGCGCGATGCATTGCCTGCGGACAGGCCAGTCATACGCGAAGTGCAGATCACCAGCCGCGATTCGCTACAGGGATTTGATGGCAAAGCCACCACGCAATCCGCACTCGCGACTCGCTATGGTGTACAGGTGGCGCCGACAGTCATTGTCGTGAATGCCGAGGGAGAGTTACTGGCAGATCCTATTGTGGGTGGCGATAACAACGGTCTCTATTCTGCCTACCTGGATCGTGCGCTGGAAGCAGCAGAAAAACAGTTTACAAATCAGCGAGTCAAGGTGCGTTGAATTCCGGATGGTTCGCAGTCACTGCAGACCAAAGGCGGCGATGACGGGTAAACGCTATTTTTTTGAGGCAAATTTGCAGCTACCTGTTTCCGAAAAAAGACGTGGACGATAATAAGAGAAGCGTTTCTTGTCGGTCGCGTTGATATCTTCCTGAGTCAGGTAGCGACCACTGTTGGTCTGGTACTCATTAGCCATCACGAACTTTCCGGTATCGAGCTCGATGCGATAGTAGTACTGCTCGATGAGACCTTTGTCCAGTCGGGTCTGGTCTTCATGCGCGATGATTTTCTTCTCTTCCCATTTGTCGACCACCACGGGTACTCTGGGATTGTTTTCATCCACCCGCCGTACCATCGACTTGTCTTTTTCATCGACGAGGAAGACGAAGGTGCAGAGCGCAACATTATCCTGACAAATCCATTTGTTACCCCGCAATGCCGTGGTCACGCAGGTATAAGTCGCCGCGTGCGAGGGCGCTGCAACCAGCGTGCTGGACAGCAGGGCGATGATGCCAGTGCAAAGGTTTCGGTTCAGAACCTGCATTGCCGTGTCAGGCGGCCGTGCCGCTTGGAAGAGTGTTGCTTATTATAAACGTTCCTCAGGAGGATTTTCCCATCCAGAGACCAGGGATTAATCAATTGACAGGCAAGGCGACCTCAAACTGGGTTCCCTCCCCCGGTTGGCTGGTGAATTGGATATCCCCGCAATGACCGTTGATGACGGTTTTGGATAGCCAGAGTCCAACGCCCATGCCTTGAGCCTTGCTGGTCTTGAAGAGCTCGAACACGGAGTGATGTAAATGGTCGGGTATCCCGCAGCCGTTGTCGTCAACGTGAAGAATCAACTGCCCGTTGGCGATGGTCGTGTTCAGATAGATGAACTTTTGCTCACGTTCTACCTCGGCAAGTGCATCCATGGCATTGTTGAGCAGGTTCAAGATAACTTGTTGCAGCTGTGCTTGATCGCCTTGAAGCGTAGCGGGTTGATCTGAGAATTCAGTGACAATGGACACCGATTCCTCATTGGCGCGCATCTGTACCAAGGCAACGGTATCACGCAGCAGTGAGTGTACGTCCAGCGTCTTTTCCCCTTTATCCTGATGTTCGAACATGGCACGAAGCCGGGTAATGATATCGGCTGCGCGACGATTGTCGTTGATGACCGAGTCCAGGAATTTTCTTGCGCCCTCTACATCGGTATCGCTAGCATTGAGCTTACGTTCGACGAGTTGCGCGTTCAGGCGAATAGCACATAGTGGTTGATTCAGCTCATGCGCGAGGCTGGCCACTAACACTCCCATACCGGCAGTTTTGTTCGACAAAGTGAGCTGTCGAATGATTTCTTCGCGCTCCGTCAGGAGCTTCTGCAGTTCACTTTTATGCTGGGAGAGAAGTGCGGCGTGTTCTTTCGCATCCGCCAAGTTACGTTCTGTCGTGAGATTTTTTTGTTGGCGTAGATCCAGAAATATACGGAGAAATCCGATATTCACGAGTGTGATTGCGATGAACTGACCGGCGATCATCACATACTGATCGATGCCGGGCGCATAGATATCCTCAGCTCCCCAGCCCATGATGCTTGCGCTCGCTTTGAAGGCCAGAGAGCCAGACAGTATCAACCCACCAATTGCCAGCACTCTGGGTCCGAGCGTTTGCGATTGACGGTTGAGAAACAGCCCGACCAGGAAATAGTCGATACACACGATGGCGTAAAAGCCGAAGAAAACTATCGACAGCGCCAAAGTATTAGTACCTGCTTCGTAAGCAGATACAAACCAAGCATAGTAAGTTAATCCGGCAATCGCATGAAATACGATAGCAGGGCGTATGGGCGAGGGCAGATAAAGCCGAAGTGCGATCGTACGTCCCATATTCCCGATCACCATCAGGAATTGTGCAATGTAGATAAAAGCAAATTCACTGATGGTCCCGCGCAACGACAGCAATACAACGGAGACGCCGCTCACCAGCCCCGAAATACACCAGAGCCTCACTTGAGCATCACGTTGTTCGGAAAGGGCAAACCAGATCGCACCATGCAAGACCAGATAGGCCATGCAAATCATGAAGATGGTGGTTTGTACGTGCAGGGGCATTGGACCAATAATTCAGTCTGCGGTCGAGCGAGGTTCAGCTGTTACTGCGTGCGGCCTCAATGACTTGGATAGCGACCGCCTCGCTGTCAGTCTCGTCGCGGGCGATCAGCTGTCCATGCACACTGGCTCCAGGTTCGACGGTAATGGATTTGTGGGTGATATTGCCGCGGACTTCACATCCATCGATGAGCTCGATGCTTTCGCTGGCGATGATGTTGCCGATCACCTTGCCGGCGATCGAAATATTTTGTGCGCGAATGTCGCCACGAACTTCGCCGGTGGGTCCAATGAGGATCCACCGCGAATTACCATCAGGTTGCTCGAGATTTCCCTCGAGCTTGCCATCGATGCGTACGCTCTCGTCAACATGAAGCGTACCCTCAAGGCGTGTGGCGTTACCAAGCACCGAACCTATGCTCTGCATGGCCTTGCGATGTGACGAAGATTTCATTTATGAAAACAATCCTGCCAATAGTTATCCCGCAGACTAACAGCCGTGCCGCTCGCAGGCAACTGTTGAGTTGGACGTTAGGGACCGCGAGGTCGCGCTATCGCCTCAGAATCCTTCCAAAGCCGGCGCAACGCTCGGCGATTGGGGGCCGGGTGCCCGTTCTCTGGCACCCGTGTCCTTCCCCGTAAGTGGCGCCAAATCCGACCCTGGCAGAGCAAAATCCTCCGGTCCGCGCAAAGGCCGGGTGTCCGGAGTCGCTTGCACCTCGGTTGGTCGCAAGAGTTTAGGTTCAATATCTAGTTGCACAGGCGCTGGAACGGCAGCGATGGCCAGCGTGGGCCAGTTCACAGATAGCATCAGTATCAAAGTCGCGCGTCGCATCAAGGGTTCTCAATTTGCATCGGTTCCAAGCACCGAAGAATAGGGGCTTCACCCCGTGTTAGCATCAAAGGCATCGGTATTTGTACTGGCAGTGGCACCGGCAGTGACAATGCTTTACATCACCCTACTCGCACCCTATGACACCCTATGACACCCATAAAAATTGATTTCGTTTCCGACATTGCCTGCCCATGGTGCGCCGTGGGGCTGGCTTCGCTGGAGCAGGCCATCAAGCGTGTGGGTAATGAAGTCAGCGTCTCGCTGCATTTTCAGCCGTTTGAACTCAATCCGAATATGCCGCCGGAAGGTGAAGATATCCACGAGCATCTGATGCGCAAATACCAGATCACTGCTGAGCAAGTGGCACAGAATCATGAGCATATTCGCGAGCGAGGCGCGGCTGTGGGTTTCAGCTTCAACATGGAAGGCCGCAAGCGCACCTACAACACCTTCGATGCACACCGGCTGTTGCACTGGGCTGCTGAGTCGGAAGATGCGGATGCGCAGCGCCGATTGAAATGGCGCTTGTTGTCCGCGTATTTTGCGGAGGGCGCTGACCCTTCGAGTCATGAGGTACTGCTGTCAGCTGTTGAACAGACAGGACTGGATGTGGCGCAGGCCACCGAGATTCTCAATACCGATAGCTTAGGTGATGAAGTTCGTCAACAGCAGCAGTTCTATCTGTCTCAGGGAATACATTCGGTGCCAGCGGTGATCATCAATGATCGTTATCTGGTGCAGGGCGGCCAGCCACCGGAAGCGTTCGAGCAGGCATTGCGACAAATCGTTGCGGAGTCCTGAGCGATGCGCTGCTTGGCATCGCTGATTTTTTTCTGTTTTGCCTTGCAGTCCGGCTGGGCCGGATCATCGCCGTTACCCGTGGAAGAAATTGCTCCCGGTGTGTTTGTACATCAGGGCGTGCATGAAGAATTCGGCGACCACTATCATGGCGATATTGCCAATATCGGCTTCATCATCGGTGACGACGCGGTAGCCGTTATCGACAGCGGTGGCAGTTATCTGGTGGGGCTCGCACTGCGTGAAGCCATACGCGCGCGCACGCAAAAACCCATTCGCTATGTGATCAATACGCATGTGCATTCCGATCACATTTTCGGTAATGCAGCCTTTGAACAGGACAACGTGGAATTCGTGGGTCATGTAAAGCTGCCAGCTGCGATGCGTTCGCGCGCAGAGATGTACGAAGCCAACCTTAAGGCCATGCTGGGTGATGCAGCGGTAGGCAGTCGCATCGTCTTATCAACACACACTGTTGCTGCCGAGCGTGTAATTGATCTCGGCAATCGCCAGTTACTGCTCAAGGCATGGTCGATTGCGCATACCGATCATGATCTGAGTGTGATGGATGAACGCACTCGCAGTTGGTGGCTGGGTGATTTGCTGTTTGTGGATCGCACACCATCGATTGATGGCGATGTGGCTGGCTGGCTGAGTGTGATGGATGCGTTGTCCGACACACTAGCGACACGAGTCATTCCCGGCCACGGTCCGATCGTGATTGACAATAATGCTGCGCTGGCAAAGCAGCGACAGTATTTGCAGACCTTGGTGAAAGATTTGAGGCAAAGTATTGCAGAGGGAAAATCCATGCAGGCCGCGATTGAGTCAGCCGCGCGCTCGGAGCGCAGTCAGTGGAAATTGTTTGATTCTGCCAACCGGCGTAATGCAACGATGCTCTATCCGAAACTGGAATGGGACTGACGGCAGCGTCGCGCAATCGTCAGCGGATATCGTTATCTACATGCCAGGGGTTATGCGAGAACTCAATACGGTCGACATCTATTGTCAGGTGATCGACAACTACGGTGATGCAGGCGTTTGCTGGCGTCTGGCGCGCTCGCTCGCCGAGCATGGACTCGCTGTGACTTTGTGGATTGATGATCTTGCACGGCTTGCGGCGCTGCGACCTGCGTTGCAGCTTGATTTGCCAACGCAGCGCTTGGACGGATTCTCCGTGTGCACGTGGGATGCGGAGATAGCGCCGCACCAGCCGGCTGATCTTGTTATCGAAGCGTTTGGATGCAGGATGCCAGCAGCGCAATTGACGGCGATGGCAGCAATGCGCAGTCCGCCGGTATGGATCAATCTCGAGTACCTCTCTGCTGAATCTTGGGTGGACGAACATCATGGTTTGCCATCCCCCCATCCAAGCTTGCCACTCACGCGCTACTTTTTCTTTCCCGGCTTTGACCTCCGTTCTGGTGGTTTGATCAGAGAGCAGCATTTGCTGGCAGAGCGACATGCATTCGATGCCAAGGCCCGCGATGCTTTTCTAGCGCAACTGGGTATCGCGCTTGAACCCGCGGAGGTCTTGCTTTCGGTGTTTTGCTACCCCTCAGCGCCACTGGGTGAATTACTGAAGGCCTTGCACGATGGCCCACCGGTGTTGTGTGTTTTTCCGGGTGGCCTGCCTGAAGGTTGTGAAGCATTGTCGGCAGGTGCGGTCCGTGTGCAGGCCTTGCCGTTTCTTGAGCCGGACGATTACGACCGCTTGTTGTGGAGTTGTGATTTGAATTTTGTGAGGGGTGAGGATAGTGCCGTGCGCGCGCAGTGGGCGGGCCAGCCTTTCATCTGGCAGCTTTACGAGCAGGCGGAAGGCGCCCATCATGTCAAGCAAGAGGCTTTTCTGCGTCGTTACCTTGCGACGTTTGACGACGATCTGGCAGCACTGCTTGCACCGGCTTGGCATCGATGGAATGGTAAAACGCAGACCGCAAGCGGCTGGCCTGCACTTGTCAGCGCACTGCCCCGCTGCTTGGTTCATGCGAGTGCCTGGGCCGGGCAGCTGGGCAATCAGTCTGATCTCGCATCCCGTTTACTCGGGTTTGCCCGCAAAATCAGGTAAAATCCGCCGGCTTTTGTCTGCGCGCTCGGCTTCAAACAACTATAGTTCCGTGCCAGCGCGCTCTGTATTCCGAACTTTTACGCCTGCCTATTATGAAAACCGCACAAGAAATCCGTATCGGTAATGTTGTCATGGTCTCAGGCGAGCCCATGGTGATTGTCAAAACCGAATTTTCCAAGTCTGGCCGCAATGCTTCTGTGGTCAAGATGAAAATGAAAAACCTGCTGACCGATGCTGGTCAGGAAGCGGTGTACCGCTCCGACGATAAATTCGACATGGTCGTTCTCGATCGCAAGGAAGCCACTTACTCGTATTTTGCTGATCCACTGTATGTGTTCATGGACGCCGAATACAACCAGTATGAAGTCGAAGCCGAAAATCTTGGCGATGCGATTAACTATCTGGAAGACGGCATGGCATGCGAAGTCGTGTTCTATAACGACAAAGCCATCTCGGTTGAATTGCCGACAACGGTGGTGCGTGAAATTACCTACACCGAGCCAGCAGTCAAAGGTGACACCTCGGGCAAGGTACTTAAGCCTGCGAAGACCGCCACCGGCTTTGAAGTTTCAGTGCCTTTGTTTGTCGGACAAGGTGACAAGATTGAAATTGACACCCGGACGGGTGAATACAAGCGTCGCGTCTGAGTATTCATCGCCGTTAAAAAAACCGCAGCTTCGTCTGCGGTTTTTTTTCGTCTACGTGGTTTTGCATGACTTCGTTCTCAGGCAAGTCATTCACCTGTCCGGGACGATAGAGATACGCAGTCAGCCCTGATCGTCGACGATAGGTCGTTGTGTCATGAAATTCTTTGAGCGGAATTTGCAGACAAACTCAACGCGCGCATCACCTGCAGAGCCTGGCTTGACCTGCTGGAAGCGCAGCTTTTCCAGTGCCACTTTGGGCTCCTCATGCACGGGCTTGCCGACGGGATCTTCGGAGCGATAGTAAACATTGGCAGTAAACGCGATGCTCCGTGTATCGCAGTCGAAATAATTAATGTAGGTGGATGACTGATACACCGTGTTATCCGGCGCATATTGCGGGGTAGACCAGCTGGTTCGGAGAAACGCGCGCATGTAGTCGTCTTCATGAACGATGCTGCCCATGTCCACATACCAACTAATGACTTTGCCGGGTTCATTGGTTTCCGAGATTAGCTGCCACTCGTTGGCACTGGCTGGAAAGGCGATGATGGTGAAGATAAGACTGAACAATCGGGATTTCATTGAGGCGGGTCTCCGGCGCGAGGTTTGTGGAAATCTTACCGGATTCGGGCGAAGGGTGTTGCCGCCGCTCGTGCGAGTACTCAGGCTTCGTAGCCGAGCCGTCTGGAGATCTCTTGCGCGCAAGCGAGTACTTTGTGGGCGATCTCACCCTGCCAGCCCGCATCAAAGTTGCCTGCGGGTCCTATGGCCGTGATTCCCAGCCGAATTGCGCCCGTGTGCTCGAATACGGGAGCACAAATGGCATTGATTCCGGGGATAGGCTCACCCATCACACGCGCCATGCCACGCTTGCGCACATCGGCGAGCAGCGTTTCCATCGCAGCGCGCTTCATGCCTTGCGCACCAAACCCTGCGGCCACACCGTTGCGGTTTTCCTGTTCAATCATCCGTTCAACTTGTTTCGGTGGCAGATAGGCAGCGAATACTCGACCAGTCGCCGTCGACTGTATCGACATCACCGTACCGGTACGCATGTTCACATGGATGGGATAGCTCGATTCACTGATGTAGATGATGGTCGGGCCCTGATTACCGAGGACCGAGAGGCCGACAGTCTGGTCAATCTCGGTCGTCAATGAGGTCACCATCGGAATAGCGATGCGCACCGGATCCAGCCGCTGAAGACTAATCAGTCCCATCTGCAGGGCAAACGGCCCCAACTCGTAACGGCCTGTCAGTGGGTTTTGTTCGATCAGGCCAAAACTGGCAAAGCTCACCAGATACGGATGCGCCTTTGCGGCGGGCATACCCGCTTTTTTCGCCAGATCGCCCAGACTCATCGGGCCACCTTCCTCGGCCAGTGTCGTCAGCAGGCGACCGCCTGTTTCTATCGACTGTATGCCGCGCCGGCTTTTTTCCATGGATATGTTTGCCGTAATCAGTAGGGTTGTGGATATTATATTAATGAAAACAATTCGTTAATATCTAATTAGTTGACGAGGAACAAATTCTATCCTAACCTTCTTCTTATTCCCAGACAAGACAACCCTTCGTCAGGCTCATGTGATACCTGACCGAATCCACGGAGACCTCATGAGTGCCAAACCTTTTGCATCGCAGGCTGATCTGCAGGAAAAGAAAACCAGTTTCATCAAGCTGTCGGACAACGCCTATGCCTATACCGCCGAGGGTGATCCGAACTCTGGCGTGATCATCGGCGATGACGCCGTGATGGTGATCGACACCACTGCCACGCCGGTGATGGCGCAGGCGCTAATCAAACAC